>NZ_LN868937.1:1856999-2070728 GCF_001244735.1 Bacillus andreraoultii | reverse complement strand
AACGATTGAAGAACGTCACCCCGCCGTTGGTCTTGTTGAAAAAATTCTTCGGAATAGCGACGTTGACCCGAAATTCGAAGAACTAGAACAACGCGGGAACGTAAAGGGGGTTGCGTAATATGGAAATGAAACCAATGCCGGAAAATTTACCTTTCGCGATAATGTTTACGGAATCTATTAATAAAATGCCGCACGTTCACAGTTATGCTTACGAAGAAGACCGCGACGCAGTTTACGAAAGTTTTATAGAAACGGGCAGAATTACGATTCGCGACGATAACCTTGGCGGAATAGAACGGGAAGTTGAACCCGTCTACGTTGCCCGAATGGATTTCGTTGACGGAACGGTGAATATGACGAAAGTAATCGAAAATATCGAAGAACTTTGATTGGACGGAATTGCCGTCCTTTTTTATTTTATCAAAATTTTTAATGTAAACTTGTTGACGATTGTCGAAAACTGGCATATAATATAATTGTAAACAAGATTACGAAGGGAGAAGATTACATGAAAACAAATCTCGAACTTTGCCGAGAAGCATTTCAAGCGATTAATTCCTTTAAGAGAAGCCGTTGCCTAACGCAACAGTACAGAAAAGAAGGCGACGAACTGAAATCGCAATATCACGAATTGAAAATGTATAAAGAGTTCGACCGATTAGAACTAGCGTTACGGGCGATTCAAAAGAACGAAAGAATAGTACAATATCGTCAAGAACACGACGACGAACACGACGAGGACGAAGAAGATGACGACGACGATAGCGAAGATAACGAAGTAGTAGAACAAGAAGTAGAACAAGAAGTACATTAAGTCGAATAATAATAGATAACGTCCCGAACAAAAAGTTCGGGCGTTTTTAATTTAGCCGTCACAAACAACCCCAAAGTCACAACATTTATAAGTGTAAACAAGACTACAAGGGGTTGTTGCGAATGAAGAATAAATTCGAAATTCGTGGCGACGTGACGGTTATCTTCCTTCGATATAAGGGGGAATCGACCACAACGTTAATATCGACCGAAGACCTTCCAAAGGTGTCTTCGATTCAAGGTCGTTGGTATGCTATGAACGTTGGGTCAAATGAAGAACCGAAAATCTACGTCGGAACTAATATCGGCGGTGTTACGATTTATCTTCATCAGATTATCGCACAAAATCCGCCGAATACCGTCGTAGACCATTACAACCATTGTACGTTAGACAATCGCCGCGAAAATCTTATCTCCGTTTCTAGGTCGGAAAACGGACAAAATCGTAAGTCGGCACAAAAGAACAATCGAAGTTCGGGCTTGCGAAATGTTTACCGAACCAATAGCGGAACTTGGTACGTCCGCCTTGTTAAGAACGGAAGAAGGATTTACGTTGGTACTTTTAAAACTATCGAAGAAGCCAATCAAGCGGCTATCGAAGCAAGGAAGAAATATTTCCATAGTGCTTCCTAAAAACAATTAAGGGGGAATTAATTATGAAGTTAAAAATCAAAAAATTATCACCTAACGCAGTAATTCCAAAACAACAACACGAAGGCGACGTTGGGCTTGACCTTTACACAATCGACGAAGGTGTATTACAACCAAACGAAAGAAAATTATTCAAAACTGGAATCGCAATCCAACCCGAACGGGGTTACGAAATGCAGATTCGACCAAGAAGCGGGTTGGCGTTGAAACACGGAATCACAGTATTAAACGCACCAGCAACAATCGAACCAACTTATCGGGGCGACGTTGGAATTATCTTGTATAACGCAGGCAACGAACCGTTCGAAGTGAAAGCGGGCGACCGAATAGCCCAAGCGGTATTTAAGAAATACGAAGAAATAATCGAAACGGAAATCGTTGACGAGTTAGACGAAACAGAACGCGGAACAAAAGGCTTCGGTTCAACGGGGGTGTAATTCTATGAAGATACTTGATTTTATTTTTTGGACTTTGTTCCCAACGCTTTCAACAATATGTGTGATTCCGTCGTATGTTCCGCAGATTGTCCGAACACTCAAAACGAAGGACGTTTCGGGTATTAGTACGTCGTTTTGGTGGTTAATTGTCGGGTATATCTTCTTTACTTGGGGAAGCGTTATTTATACTTGGATAAGAACGGGGGTAATGGGGGCGACCCTTGCCTTGACCGTAAATCTAGCTTCCGCAGTAACAATGTTAGTATTAGTATTGAAGTATCGTAAAAATGATGATACGATTTATTTAGACTTAAACAAGGAAACTATTAAGTAAAAGGGGTAATTTTAAATGTTTAAAAGAGTTCTTAAATATTTGGGACTTTCAATACTTGTTTTTGTAGGGGTTCTAGTAATTGGGGGCGGAGTTCTTTTCGGTTCACTAGCGTTTATGGACGCGAAAAGTAACGAACCAATCGAAGAACCGAAAGAAGAAGTTGTTAAAGCCGAATCACTTGAAAATGTATCTCATAGCGAGATTCGCGAAAGAGTATCAAGCAAGAGAAAACAGGCTTACGTAGACGAATTAGATTTTATGCAAACTATCCACGAAATGACGCACCAAAAAGTCGAAGCCGACCAAAAATGGGGCTTAACGCCGATAACGGAACAACAAATAGACAAAATGCTTAGAACGTTGGACAGAGAAGATTACGCAAACGAAGAATTCTATCGGGAAGCCTTGACCGCTTGGAAGAACGGCGATTTTTCGAACGCGGTCGAAGTTCATAACACGATTTGGGAATGGCAAGACGGAACACTCGGAAAAGCTACGGGTCTACTAACGCCCGAAGAAGAAGAAGAATATCTAAAAGAAAACAACATTGTTTTGACGGAAAAATAATTCCGTCATTTTTTTTTATATTTAATTATTTCATTATACGACGAATCGTGTTATATTATAAATGTAAACAATATTACTACATATTTTGAAAGGGGTAATCGAAATGAACGAAAAAGAAATCCTTGAATTTGCAATCAAAGGAATCGAAGCAGAAATCGAAAAGCACGAAAAACAAATCCGTAAGGGCGAACAATATCTTACAGACCTACGAAATGGTAAGTCAATCAAATCGCCAAAATCCGAATCCGAAATCGTTGAAATCATTCGTAAAAACCGTGAAGAAGCCGAAATTCTTTCTAAGAAGAAATTCGATTTAAGTTGGAAACTTGACGTTGAACTAGATAAATAATAACCGAATTACAAAGTCGTCGCAAATTGCGGCGGCTTTTTTATTTTGCCGTCACAAATCCCCGATTTCGTACAACATTTTAATTTGAACAATACGAAAAGGGGGTTCGACTATGAAGGAACAAATCAAAATCGCACTTTGCGGAAAAATCCGAAGCGGAAAGGATACGGTCGCCGATTATCTCAAAGATAATTACGGATTTACGTCGTATCGCTTCGCAGAAGGAATTTGGCAAGTCGGACGGTTATTGTTCCCGAAGGAATTCGCACCCGACGCACCAAAGCCGCGAAGATTATTACAAGATATTGGACAATATTTACGCCAAGTTGACCCGAACGTTTGGGTTCGATTTACGATTAATCAAATCCAGCGGGAAAACAAGGAACGCGTAATCGTGACCGACCTTCGACAACCAAACGAATATAAAGCGTTGAAGGAAGAAGGGTTCTTTATTATTCGCGTAAACGCCGACGACCGAATTCGAATCGAACGGGCGAAAGCGGCGGGCGATAATTTCAATATGAAACATTTGAACCACGAAACAGAAACACACGTCGACAAATATATCGTTGATTTCGATATTGATAACGACGGAACGATTGACGAATTAGTCGACCAAGTCGAAGAAGCCTTCGCACAAGCAAACGAATCGAAAGGGGGTATCAAATAATGCGGGGGCGATTAAATGAACAACAGGGTCGACCAACAAAAACTTGATACTCAATTCCCACTTGAAACGCCGCAAGGGGTCGCGGCTTTGCTTCAAAATTACAGATATGTAAAATCCGCGGCGTTAGACCGAAGCGATTTCGACGCTATTAATATACTTGTTGATTTCGAAAGGGTCTTCGATAAGGTGACGCTAACAAAACGCCAAAAAGAAGCGATTCGCTTGGTTTACGAAGAAAAATTGACGCAACAGGAAGCGGGAGAAGTGTTAGGAATAACCCAACAAGCCGTAGGTCAGTTGTTGCAAGCCGTCGCAAGAAAAATTTCGGAAGAATACGAAAAAGACTACTTGCGGACAAAAGGGGGAATCAAAAATGTTGGTTGAAGAACTGAAGAATAAACACTATTACGCCGGAATGTTTGTCGGTAACTATAAGGATAAATTTGAACAACTTGTTTCCGAATTGCTATTAATAGCGGACGACGAAGGGAATCCGCCTTCGTTGGTCGATAGAAAAGCGATTATTGTCGCGGCTACCGACGCTTATATCGACCAAATTGGATTGCAACCCGACGGCGTACAAATTCAACGCTTGGCTAATTGGTTGTTATACGAAGATTTAACGGACGGTAGACCCGATAAGGTAAAGTTGACCGAGTATCCTTTTTTGACCAAACGGCAATTAAGAACGCGGTATCGTCGCGAACAAGCTAACGATATTTTACCGCAAGTTTTGACCGAACAACATTATCTTCGCGGTAGACGTTCAAATCGTTGTCAATACGAAAACCAAAATCATAGGGGGACAAGATGAAAAAATTAAGTGAAATGAAAGAACAAATTTTGATTATTGGCGGAGGATTGCTATTCATAATCTTTGCGTTTGTTTATTTCATTTATCACTACGAAGAACCAAAGATTATCTTCGAAGGCGAAACGCGAACAATTTCAGACGTTGAAGAAATCATTTCAGACCGAATAGAAAGCGAAAATCCTTCGTTAGACCTTGAAGTTAGTATATCCGAAGAAAACGACGATTAAGGGGGAATGAATCGTGAAGCCGAATTTAGAAAAACAATTTCAAGCGTTAGACCAAAAATCTACGGACGTATTTCATTCGTTGGAACTTTCGCTTAAACAACTAAAGTCAAGGAACGAAGAACTTGCGAAAGTCTACGAAACTATCGAAGCCGAAATCATTAGATTAAAGCAATTACGACTTGATATTAATAATCGAATCGCTATGAATGAAAACGCGATTAATACGATTGATAGTTTGTTAAAACAAAGCGTCGCCTAATAAAACGGCGGCGTTATTTTTTTTTAAAATTTTTTTTCGGACAAGACGTCACAAAGCCCGTTAATTTTTCAACATTTGTATTTGTAACAAATCGGAAAGGGGTTTTGAATATGACGTTCTTAAAATCACAAAAGAAAATCTTCCCACAATACAAGGAATATTCAAAGTTCCTACAAAAACGGGAAGGTTACAAGGCTGGAACAGCTTATTTCTTTGCGAAACAAATGCAGGACTTTAATCAAAGCGGTTTAACGCCAAAACTTTATTTTGAACAAGTAAACAAGGAAGACCAAAGAGCGGCGGAAACATTCTTGAACAATTTCCGTCAATATAACCAATTTTTAACCGACCAATATTTCGGTGAAATGAATCAAGTTCGTTGGAAAATCGGACGCAAATACGCAAAGGGGGCTTGCTAATATGGTCGAAACAATTATGTTCACTCATAACGATTTAGACGGAATAGGTTGCGGTGTTATTCATAAAGCCGTATTCGGTAAGGACGCCGAAACGTATTATTGCGGCTACCACAACGTCGACGAAGTGATTGCTAAAACACTTGAAAACGTCAAAGAACAATATACCGCGGGATTTCCGAAAATCATTATTTCAGATTTAGGAATCACACCCGAAACCGCAAAACTAGTAGACAATTACCAAGGCGAAAAAGTATTACTTGACCACCATAAAACGAATTTATGGATTGCCGAACAATACGATTGGGCTACGGTTGACCTTGAAGCAAGCGGAACGCTATTAGTCTATGAACATTTAAACATAGACGAAGAATATCGCGACTTTGCTATTCACGTTGACGATTACGACCGTTGGATTCATTCGTTACCGAAATCTAAAGAATTGAATCGGCTTTACTACCTTATCGGAATCGACCGATTCGAAGAACGTTTCCTAACGAATCCACAAATTAAGTTTACCGAAGCCGAAAGATTATTGTTAGACCTTGAAGAAGAAAATATCGAACACTATACGAACAAAGTCGAAAAGGGCTTAAAGGTCTACGAACTATCGGACGAAAAACGATTCGCTATCGGATTTGCCGAACGTTATCAATCCGAGGTCGCCCACGAATTAATACAACGACTTGAATTGGACGCAATCGCCTTAATCGACGTCAATTACAAGAAAATATCATTCCGAAGCAAACCGAACTTTGACGTTGGGGCAATCGCAAAAGGTCTTGGGGGCGGCGGTCATAAAAACGCAAGCGGCGTAAATTTCGCTTACAAAGATATAAGCGATTTTCACGGAAACAAATATCCATTAATCGGCGTTCTTAATTCCTTAAATGATATGACCTTCGAATTGTTTTGGCGATTCAATCGAATATATGAATCTACCGAATATGCCGAACTAGAAAAGGTTTTTATCGGTGAAAGGGGCGAAAATTAATGGCTTTTATAGTCCCGCAGTACCAAACGCCCGATAACACCAAAAAGCGGCGAAAACGAACGATTTGGTGTCCTTATTGTGGCGATTGGACGCGATTCAAATATAACCAACCAATGAAATATTTCGAAGGATTTCGAAGCAGTTACAAACGTTGTGAAAAATGCGGAATATCCGACGAAGATTGGTACGTCAAGAAAGCAAACAAGTTATTCGGAAACGTTAAATTAAGGGGGAATTCGAAATGAGTAAAAACAAAACTTATATTGCGGGCGATATGCTTACAAAGGCTTCACAACTATTACGAGCAAAGGAAAAAGAAGATATTGAAAGAATCGGGCTTCCGTTCTACAATCCGCAAGATAACAAAGAAATCAACGACAAAGCGAACTTGGATAATAACGACGGACTAGCCGAAAAGATTGTCAAAGCAGATACCGACGCGATTTATTCAAGCGATATTATCGTAATCGAGCCGCAACCTTTCGCGTTAGGAACTCACGTCGAACTTGGTCAAATCAAAGGACGTAAAGACCTAGCGAAAGAAATCCTTGAATTGTTAGAAAACGAAGATTTGTCCCCCGAAGAAACGGGCGAACTATTATACGAAAAAGTTTCGAAAGCCGTGAATCAAAAAATCTATCCGCACTATGAAGACGCAAGACGTTTCAAAGGGGCAGTTGAAGCCGAAGACCGACGGGCGTTAGGTATCAATCAATACGTTTATGGCGTTTGCTTGGACTTGACAGACGGAAAGGGGTTCTATGAATGGGACGAAATACTAGACGAACTAAAAGAAATCAAGAATTCGAGAAACTAAGTTTCGAAGATTTACTTGAAAATCGTTTGGAAATCGGGGACTTGGTCGAGATAACCGCCAAGCCCCGCGGTAATCAAGACGTCGAAACGTTCTACTATTTGAAAGAATTCCACGGTAAACAAGGCGAACTTACGCGAATTGTTCGCGGTAAAGTTATAAGTTTTGAAATTACTTTTAAAGATGGAACACAAGGTTATTTCTATGAAAATGAAATATCTAAAATAGGGGGAATGAACAATGATTTTATCAGTAAAACAAAAGGAAAGAATCGCAGAACTAAAAGAAAGAATTGATTATATCGACGAAATCGTTTTGGAGAAAATAAGCGACCATAGCCAACCGCTACCATTGAATTTAATTTTAGAAGCCCGTTTCAATGTATTAATGATTACGGGAATCAAACTTGAAGCCGAATTGAAATACTTGGAAGAACAAGGCGACGAAGATTTGGAAGGCGTAATAAGCGTAAAGAGACGTCGTTTAGATATGATTAAAGGTCAAATAAACGAATTGAACAACGTCGCGGATATGCTTAACAAATACGATTCAGTTGGTCGTGAATTCGAAATTATTCGGGTATAGTTTTAAAAATTCGCGATTGTGAACGTAGAAAATAGAATAATTATTGATTGAACCCCAATTGGCGGCGGCTATCTTTAGGGGGTGTTATATAACAATGTTAAAGATTTTCATTATGGCTTGGATATTAGTCCAAGCTATTATTTTTGCACTATCCGTTTGGTTCATTGTCTTTGGAATCCGAAATTATAACGCCCGCAAGTTATTCGCTATGACGTTATTTATTTTAGGATTCGGCGGGGTTTTATTAGTAGTTCGAAACCTTATCGACGTTGGTCTTCTTTGATTCTAGCCGTCGCCGATTTTTCTTACATAGCGTCACAAATCGCCCTTTCGATTCAACATCTTAATTCAAAGGGGGCGATTAGTTGAAGCCATTAGAAATGTACGAAGTTTTAAAGCGATTTAATTTTCGTTGTTCCTTAACGGGTTCGGAAAATTATCATATCGAACATTGGCTTCCAAGGGCAAAAGGCGGCGAAACCGACGTTCGAAATTGCTATCCGTTGGACGCCGAACTTAACTTGAAAAAGGGCAAACAAAATCCGTTTGTCTTCTTCGAACGCGAAGATATACGACAACAAGTCGACCAAGATAAATATATCGAACTTGTCTTTTGGTTGGCTATGGTAAACGATATGACGGTCGAAGAATTTAGACGATACACTTTCGAACAATATGATAATTTCGAAGGGGGTTCGGGTAATGTATAAAGAATTACACCCAATGCGAGCAAATTCTTTCGATTATTTGAACGCTTCAAAGGAAGATTGGCAAAACGAAGATTACGTTTATGAAGTTAAATACGACGGTGAACGCGAACTTATTCATATTATGAAAGAACGAATTTATATGACGGGTCGACGTATTTCCGACGTAACGGGACGATTACCCGAAAAAGGCGAATTCGTTCCACAGCTAACGAAATACGATATTCCCGAATTATACGGGACAGTTATCGACGGGGAATTGGTTCACCCAAGCGGAAATTTCGATTTGCTTCGTTCTATTATGGGAAGCGGAACGGCGGAAAGAGCAATCGGAATCCAAGAAGAAAAAGACTATCTACACTATATCGCTTTCGATATTCTATATTACAAAGGCGAAGACGTAATGAATCGACCATTCGCCGAACGTCGTAAGCTATTAGAAGACGTTTACGAAATCTATCGAAAGATTGTCGGAGATTACTATATTCATTTAGCCTTACAATTCTATCCGTCGGAATACGATATTAAAGACCGATTTAACGCAGTTATCGAAGCAGGCGGCGAAGGTCTAATGCGAAAACGCCTTGACGGTAAATATAAACTTTGCGACGGTTCTAAAAAGTCGTCCGACGTTCAAAAACTGAAGAAATTAATTACGTTGGACGGAATTGTTACGGGTTATGAATATGGTAAAGGAAAATACAACAAGGATAAAATCGCAAAACTAAAATTCAGCCAATATAAAGACGGCGAACTTGTTGAACGCGGTTCATTCGACGGATTCACGAAAGCAACAATCGAAGATATGACCGTAAATATCGAAAAATATCTTGGTCGGGTTGTCGAAGTTAAATGTAACGAAATCCTAAAATCGGGAAAACTACGTCACCCGAAATTCAATCGTTGGCGTGACGATAAACCCGCAGAACAATGCGTTTGGGAATAAGGGGGAATTGGATTGAAGGTCGAAGTTCTTTCGAAGGAAAAAGTAAACGGGCGTAAAATTACGAAAATAAAGATTGATAATTTCGAAGTGACGGTTGAATCGAATGAACCGTCGCCAGAAGCGATAAAAGAATTCAATAAGTCCTTCTTACGACAAGTTCTTGAAGGAAATTATTCGAAAGGCGTTTCCGCTTGAATAGCGGGACGTCTTTTTTGCTATAATATAGTGAATCTAAAACGAAAGAGGGTGGTTATATGCTAACAAATCGAAAGCCCAATAGACTTATTCACGAAAAGTCGCCTTATTTGCTTCAACACGCTTACAATCCTGTTAAGTGGTATCCTTGGGGCGAAGAAGCGTTTGACAAGGCGAAGCGTGAAGGAAAACCTATTTTTCTGTCTATTGGGTATTCGTAAATGTTAGACTATTACGACATGCCACTGGTGTCATGTGATGGAAAGAGAGACGTTTGAAAATGAGGATGTTGCCAAAATTTTAAACGCGCATTTTGTTTCAATTAAAGTTGATCGTGAAGAGAGACCTGACATCGATTCCATATATATGCTTGTTTGTCAGATGATGAATGGACATGGTGGATGGCCATTATCTGTTTTTTTAACTCCAGATCAAGTGCCATTTTACACGGGTACATATTTTCCACGGGAAAGTCGTTATGGAATGCCAGGCTTTATTGAAGTGCTAACGTATTTGCATAAACAGTTTACGGAAAATCGCAACCGCATTAATGAAGTAACTATCCAGGTTCAAGATGCATTACGAGCAAGTACAAATAAAGAGGGACAATCAACATTAACATTAGAAACGATTCATCGGGCTTTCCATTATTATGAGCAAACTTTTGATACAAAATATGGTGGATTTGGTGAAGCGCCGAAGTTTCCTATGCCTCATACATTAAGTTTTTTACTTATGTATAGTAAATTTTTTAATAAACAAGAAGCAGGTCATATGGTAACAAAAACATTAGATGGACTCGCCCGCGGTGGGATTTATGATCATATCGGGTACGGTTTTTCCCGTTATTCGGTAGATGAGAAGTTTCTCGTTCCCCATTTTGAGAAAATGCTTTATGATAATGCACTACTTATCATTGCTTATACCGAAGCTTTTCAAATGACGAAAGACCGTAAATATCAAAAGATTGTCGATGAAATCATTACCTATATTTTACGTGATATGGAGCAAACAGAGGGAGGTTTTTACTCGGCTGAAGATGCCGATTCAGAAGGAAAGGAAGGAAAATTTTACGTTTGGACCCCAAAAGAAATTAAAGGGGTCTTAGGAAATGAGTTGGGCGAGCTTTACTGTAAAGCTTATGATATTACAGAGGAAGGAAATTTTGAAGGAGAAAATATCCCAAATTTAATTTCGTTTGATTTGGAAAAGTTCGCGACGAAAGAAGGTCGAACTGTGCAAGATCTTAGAAAGGCTCTTGAAATAGCTAGGGAAACATTATTTTTCCATAGAGAAAAACGTGTTCGACCGTTTCGCGATGATAAAGTTTTAACAGCTTGGAATGGATTAATGATTGCATCTCTTGCAAAAGCTGGACGGGTTTTTCAAAAGGAAGAATATATGGCAGCTGCAAAAAATGCCATAAAGTTTATTGAAAACAATTTGGTCGAGAAAAATCGTTTGATGGTCCGCTATCGTGAAGGTGAAGTAAAACATAAAGGGATAGTTGATGATTATGCCTTCCTGTTATGGGCATATATTGAACTATATGATTCAACGTTCGAAGTCCCCTACTTAGAACAAGCGAAGAAGCTATCCAAACAATTAATTGACCTATTTTGGGATGAAGAAGGAGGAGGGTTCTTCTTAATCGGGAAAGACCAAGAGCAATTAATCATTAGACAAAAAGAATCGTATGATGGTGCATTACCATCGGGGAACAGTGTTTGTGCTCTACAATTATTAAAATTAGCAAAGCGAACAGGTGATTACACTCTAGAAGAAAAGGTACAACAACTGTTTAGTGTGTTTAGTAAAGATATAAGTGAATACCCAAGTGGACATTCGATGTTGCTACAGTCTTTACTTTTAACTATGAAATCAATGAAAGAAGTTGTCGTAGTTTTCAATCAAGAAACAGATGAATCTACTCAATTTATTCGTCAAATTATAGCAGATTTTAATCCGGAAATTACGCTGATAATTGTGAAAGAAAAAGAGAGAGAAAAACTAGGGAAAGTAGCATCTTTTATAAATGATTACCATTTAATAAACGGAAAGCCGACAGTATATGTTTGTGAGAATTACCAGTGCAATCCACCGACGAATGACTTCCAAGTAGCTAAAACATTAATTAAAAATAGTAAGTGAGGTGTTTTCTTCCCTCACTTTTTTGACTACAGGAAAATAAAAATTTCCAATTTCTACTTATCTTTATGCTCGGCAAAATACGGCTCTCGTTTCGCCTGAACGCTCGAGCTTTGAGTTTTCTTTATATTTAAGAAATGACTTAACAGGGTATCTAGCTAGTTGGAAAAAACTTAAAAACTACAAACTCTATTTTGAACAAGGAATCTATGTTAAAATTAACTTTTCTTTCGATAAAAACACAGTTTTAATACAAAAAGACTATTCAAAAATCAACGAATAGACGTTCGACAAAATGCTTGGCAAGAGACTGAAAAAAGTATATAGTATTAATAGATTCGAAACTTGTAATCTATTGGTTGAAAAGTGAGAGGGAGGAAATTGTGTGAGTGAACGTCAACAAGCCTTAGAACAGGCGCTAAAGCAAATTGAAAAACAATTTGGTAAAGGCTCGATTATGAAAATGGGGGAACAGACAGAAACACAAGTGCAAACAATATCAAGTGGATCTTTAGCACTTGATATTGCTTTAGGTGTTGGAGGTTACCCAAGAGGTCGGATTATTGAAATTTATGGACCAGAAAGCTCTGGGAAAACGACTGTTGCATTACACGCGATTGCAGAGGTGCAAAAACAAGGTGGACAAGCTGCATTTATCGATGCTGAGCACGCGCTTGATCCGAAATATGCACAAGCATTAGGCGTGAATATCGATGAACTACTTCTTTCCCAACCGGATACTGGAGAGCAAGCATTAGAAATTGCAGAGGCACTTGTAAGAAGTGGTGCGGTTGATATTATTGTAGTCGACTCGGTTGCAGCCCTTGTTCCAAAAGCTGAAATTGAAGGAGAAATGGGTGACGCTCACGTTGGTTTACAAGCGCGCCTTATGTCCCAAGCTTTACGTAAATTATCTGGAGCAATTAACAAATCAAAAACAATCGCAATTTTCATTAACCAAATTCGTGAAAAAGTCGGCATTATGTTTGGAAATCCGGAAACGACTCCTGGTGGTCGTGCATTAAAATTCTATAGTACAGTGAGACTTGAAGTCCGAAGAGCCGAGCAATTAAAGCAAGGAACGGACATGATTGGTAATAGGACGAAAATTAAGGTCGTAAAAAATAAAGTGGCACCACCATTTAAGACTGCTGAAGTAGATATTATGTACGGAGAAGGGATTTCTCTTGAAGGAGAAATTGTTGATATTGGTTCTGACCTCGATATTGTTCAAAAAAGTGGATCATGGTATTCATATGATGGTGAAAGAGTTGGTCAAGGTCGGGAAAACGCCAAAATATTCTTAAGGGAAAACCCTAATCTTAAATTAGAGATTTTAAATAAAATTCGTGAACATTATGGATTAGAAACATTGGAAAGAGTGGTAGAGCTTCCAGAATCTATAGATCAAGAAGAATTACCATTAGAAGATTAACTGTAAAGGGCAATCGAATGTGTTTTGACACAAATCGATTGCCCTTTTAACTTAAATTTTATTACTAACTGAAAGTTATAAAAAAATAGTAAAAATCCTTGATATTATTAAATTCGTAAAAAAAAACAAGGATTAAATTTCACTGTTCCCGTAGTATTACTTGACAATGAAAATTCACAGCTTTAAAATAAAAATGTATATTTTACAATTTTTTTTAGTTTTAGGCATAAATTTTGGCTAATCGAAAATGTTTAGCATGTTGTTTGGAACAGGTGATTGTTCCTTACGTAAAATCATTGAAATTTATTTGAAAAATGTACATGCCGACTTGTAAATGAAAAAGTTTATAGCAAGAGGAGGTGAAATGATGGAAACATTGCCAATCATCATCTCCATTTTGCTTAGTCTCGTCGTCGGTGTTGTTGCTGGTTATTTCATTCGAAAATCCATTGCTGAAGAAAAAATCGCTGGTGCAAAGGATGCTGCAGAGAAAATTTTAGAAGATGCTAAACGCGATGCAGAATCTTTGAAAAAAGAGGCACTTTTGGAAGCAAAGGATGAAATTCACAAATTTCGCACTGAAACAGAAAGTGAACTTCGTGAACGAAGAAACGAATTGCAAAAACAAGAAAATCGGTTATTGCAAAAGGAAGAGAATCTTGATCGAAAAGATGAAACTTTAGACAAGCGTGAAATGATTTTGGAAAAGAAGGAGGATTCTCTAGAACAAAGACAACAGCATATTGAACAGATGGAAAGCAAAGTGGAAGAGATGGTTCAAAAACAACAAGAAGAACTGGAACGTATTTCCAGTTTAACAATGGAACAAGCAAAATCCATCATTCTAGAACGAGTAGAACAGGAACTTTCACATGAAATTGCGATGATGGTGAAAGATTCTGAAAACCGCGCAAAAGAAGAAGCGGATAAGAAAGCAAAAAGTATCCTCTCGTTAGCTATTCAACGATGTGCTGCTGATCACGTTGCTGAAACAACCGTATCTGTTGTCAATTTACCTAATGATGAGATGAAAGGACGGATAATTGGTCGTGAAGGTCGAAATATCCGTACTCTTGAAACGCTTACTGGTATTGATTTAATTATTGATGATACACCTGAAGCTGTTATTTTATCTGGTTTTGATCCAATTAGAAGAGAAACAGCTAGACTTGCACTAGAAAAACTAGTTCAAGACGGAAGAATTCATCCAGCAAGAATTGAGGAAATGGTTGATAAATCAAGACGTGAAGTCGATGAATATATCCGAGAAGTCGGGGAGCAAACGACCTTTGAGGTAGGTGTTCACGCCCTACACCCAGATTTAATAAAAATATTAGGTCGACTTAAATATAGAACAAGTTATGGGCAAAACGTATTAAACCATTCAATCGAAGTTGCACAATTAGCTGGTATTCTTGCTTCTGAGTTAGGTGAAGACGTAGCATTAGCAAAAAGAGCGGGATTATTACACGATATTGGAAAAGCTGTAGACCATGAAGTGGAAGGTAGTCATGTTGAAATCGGTGTAGAGCTGGCTACAAAATATAAAGAGCATCCTGTTGTTATTAATAGTATTGCTTCTCACCACGGTGATACAGAACCAACATCTGTCATTTCTGTATTAGTCGCCGCTGCAGATGCCTTATCTGCCGCAAGACCTGGTGCACGAAGTGAAACGTTAGAAAGTTATATTCGCCGTTTAGAAAAACTCGAAGAAATTTCCGAGTCTTATGACGGTGTCGAAAAGTCTTTTGCCATTCAGGCAGGTAGAGAAGTTCGTATCATTGTAAAACCAGATATGATTGACGATTCAGAAGCACATCGATTAGCTAGAGATATACGAAAGAAAATTGAAAATGAACTAGATTATCCAGGACATATAAAAGTTACTGTTATTCGAGAAACTCGAGCAGTAGAATATGCCAAATAAAAGAGGACATTTCTCAAAAGAGTGTGTTTAGTCGAATTCAATTTGATTAAATACACTCGATGAGGATGTCCTTTCCTTTTATTCCCAACATAGAAAAAACGACAATAAGCGATGAATAAAATCATGCAATGCAAGTGAAGAGAGGAAGCTATATGAATATACTTTTTATTGGCGATGTAGTAGGAGAGCCAGGTCGCGATACGATTAAAAAATATTTACCAAAGTTAAAAGAGAAATATCATCCAACTATTGTCATTGTTAATGGTGAAAATGCAGCAGCTGGGAAAGGAATAACAGAAAAAATATATAGACAATTTCTTGAACTTGGAATCCAAGTCATAACAATGGGAAATCATACGTGGGACAATAGGGATATTTTTGAATTTATTGATAATGCAAAATATCTTATAAGACCTGCAAATTTTCCTGAAAGTAATCCTGGAAAAGGGATTGTATATATTAGAATTAATTCTTATGAAATTGCTGTCATTAATTTACAAGGTCGAACTTTTTTACCAGCGAATGACTGTCCGTTTCAAAAGGCCGACGAACTTATTAAAGAAGCTAGAAAAAGAACATCGTTAATCTTTGTCGATTTTCATGCTGAAGCAACGAGTGAAAAGCAAGCAATGGGTTGGTATTTAGATGGACGAGTTAGTGCGGTTGTTGGTACACATACTCATGTCCAAACGGCAGATCAACGAATTTTGCCAAAAGGAACAGCATATATTACAGATGTTGGTATGACAGGAAATTATGATGGTATACTAGGAGTAAATAAAGAGGCGGTTTTACGAAAATTTTTAACAAATTTACCAGCGAAATTTGATATTTCAAAAGATGGAAGAATACAACTTTGTGGAGTCAACATTGAAATTAATGAAAAAACAGGTGAAGCTAAAGGTATTGAAAGAATTATGTTGAATGATGATCAGCGATTGTTTGATTAAAATTAATTATTAAAATATAGAGAAAGTATAAAAAATACATCTAATATGGAATAAGCGTTCATTTCCTTGAATATAGTAGCATTGGAATGGTTTTACACTTGCAGGTCAGTCCATGAAAAAATTAAAGTAGAGAATTTCAAGGAGGAACGTGATATGGAAATATTAAAAGTTTCAGCAAAATCGAGCCCGAATTCAGTAGCCGGTGCACTTGCAGGAGTTCTTCGGGAAAGGGGCGGCGCAGAAATCCAAGCAATAGGTGCTGGTGCGCTAAATCAAGCAGTGAAAGCAGTTGCTATTGCTAGAGGATTTGTTGCCCCAAGTGGAGTTGACTTAATATGTATTCCTGCTTTTACTGATATTCAAATTGACGGTGAGGAAAGAACAGCAATTAAATTAATTGTAGAACCTCGTTAACTTCTTTTGTGCATTTATTTTTCTTTTAAATTACACTACCTGAAGAAAAATAAGGTTGCTAGTAGTATCCTGATAGTCTGGTTGTTTATGCAACCAGACTATTTTTAGTTAATATAAGGAAGCACGCTAACCTTAACAATTTGACCACTACGAATAATTTCTTTTATCGATTTTGTTAAAGAAGTGATTGGATTCATCACATGAATTTGCTTAGTAGCTTGCTTGATACGATAATTGAAATCATAGCAATGAAAGGAATAACAAACAAATAGAATCATTCTCAGCTTAACTGCCTGTTCGTAAGCTGTTTCATTACTTTTGTGAAATGTAAAAAAAGGTGATCATAATTTAGGAATTTTAACAATAAAAAATCCAATTATATAAGTAGTTTATTTAGGCGATATTGTGTGTTGCCTAATAAACGTATATAATGATAAATTGAAGAGAGATGTATATTTTATACGAAAATTGTTTAAATGGAAAACTAACAGGAAAGTTTACGTTTTTGAAAGGAGTTTATCAATGAACGAACAACAACGCTTACACAGTCAACAAATAAAAACGGATTCTCCAACGGACAAAAAATCCGCTTCTGGGGAAAAAGATTATAGCAAATATTTTCAAAGAGTTTATATGCCACCTTCCTTAAAAGAAGCGAGAAAACGTTCTAAAGGAAATGTAGAATACGTCAATAGTTTTGATGTGCCAGAAGAACTTAAAGGAATGGGAAATGGCCGTAAATTTTTTATTCGTACATATGGCTGCCAAATGAATGAACACGATACAGAAGTTATGGCTGGTATTTTTATGGAATTAGGCTACGAACCCACAGAGTCCACAGACGATGCAGATGTCATTTTATTAAATACTTGCGCAATTCGGGAAAACGCGGAAAATAAAGTGTTTGGTGAACTTGGACATTTAAAATCGTTAAAACAAGAAAAACCGGATCTTCTCCTAGGGGTTTGTGGTTGTATGGCTCAAGAAGAATCAGTTGTCAATCGAATTTTACAAAAACATCAACATGTTGATATGATTTTCGGTACGCACAACATTCACCGTTTACCATTTATTTTAAGAGAAGCCTATATGGCAAAAGAAATGGTCGTTGAAGTTTGGTCTAAAGAAGGCGATGTTGTTGAAAGTCTTCCGAAAGCACGGAAAGGAAAAATTAAAGCGTGGGTTAATATTATGTACGGCTGCGACAAGTTTTGTACGTATTGTATCGTACCATATACACGCGGAAAAGAAAGAAGTCGTCGCCCAGAAGATATTATTGATGAAGTTCGTCATTTAGCTGCACAAGGCTATCAAGAAATTACGTTACTAGGTCAAAACGTAAATGCGTACGGAAAAGATTTTGAAGATATTGAGTATCGTTTCGGTGATTTAATGGATGATCTGCGAAAAATTGATATTCCACGGATTCGTTTCACAACAAGTCATCCAAGGGACTTTGATGACCATCTAATTGAAGTTTTAGCTAAACGTGGAAATCTCGTAGAACATATCCATTTACCCGTTCAATCCGGATCTAGTTCCATGTTAAAAATTATGGGGAGAAAATATACACGGGAATCATATTTGGAATTAGTGCGTAAAATAAAACAAGCTATTCCAGATGTTGCCTTAACAACTGATATTATTGTTGGTTTCCCAAATGAAACAGATGAACAATTCGAGGAAACTCTATCTTTATATCGTGAAGTCGGCTTTGATTCCGCATACACCTTCATTTACTCACCAAGAGAAGGCACACCTGCAGCGAAAATGAAAGATAATGTTCCAATAGAAGTGAAAAAGGAACGACTACAACGATTAAATGCATTAGTTAATGAATTTTCAGCTCAAAAGATGAAAGAAATGAACGGTCAAATTGTTGAGGTTCTCGTTGAAGGGGAATCGAAAAATAATCCAGATGTTCTAAGTGGATATACAAGAAGAAATAAATTAGTGAATTTTGTAGGGCCGAAATCAGCTATTGGGAAAATTGTTAAAGTTAAAATTACTGATACAAAAACATGGACATTAAATGGGGAAATGGTGGTAGAGGAAAAAATTGAGGTGAGCTAAACAATGGGGAAATATACAAAGTCAGATATCATTGATAAAGCGAGAGAGCTTGCAAAAATGATTGCTGAAACAGAGGAAGTTGATTTTTTTAAACGTGCTGAAGCAAAAATCAATGAAAATCAGAAAGTACGGGAAAAAATCGCAAGTATAAAAAGCTTACAAAAACAAGCGGTCAACTTCCAAAACTATGGCAAAGTAAAAGCTCTGAAACAAGTAGAGGAAAAAATTGAAAACCTTGAAAAAGAAATCGATGAAATTCCAATTGTTCAAGAGTTTAAAGAGTCGCAATTAGAAGTAAATGAACTGCTTCAAATGGTTTCAAATACAATTGCAAATACTGTGACGAACAACATCATTAAAACGACAGGTGGAGACTTGTTAGATGGAAAAACAGGCTCCCAAGTCCAAAGCGAGAAGGATGCATTTTCCTATCATTCAAAATAAAGATCACTCAAGACGCTAAAACCTTTAGCAAAAAGAGAGCCGTAGTTCGCTAAAAAATTTTTTTCGGCTTTGAAGCAATGTTCTTGAGCCTTCCTTGTACGCATATGCGCACAAGAAAACTAGAAATAGGGATAATTTATACTTTCCTATTAGCTAAAAAAGATCAGCGATACGATTCTGTCTGTGTTACGTTCAATCAATAACAATGAAGACCTATCTTTTAAGAGGTAGGTCTTTTTTAAGAGGTGGGTTATGGAAATAATTACGATCATCACTTTAGTCTGCTTTGCTGTCCTTCTCATATATATGTGGCTAGTAGCAAAAGAAAATCGGATTGTAGAACATGAGCTTCATTATCAACAATTCCCTCAATCTTTAAAAGAACTCCAGATTTTTTTTATCTCAGATATCCATCGTCGAGTAATTAGTGAAGAAATGATAAATGAAGTGAAAGGTCGCGCTGACTTAGTAATTATTGGTGGAGACATAACGGAAAGAGGTGTCCCTTACGCTCGAACAGAAGAAAATATTCGCCGGTTAAGGGCAATTGGCCCGACTTATTTTGTATGGGGGAATAATGATTTCGAAAAGAATGTTAATCAATTGGAAGAAATCTTTCGGAAATATCAAGTAACAATCCTTGAAGATTCTCATGCTGTTATAAGCACTAATGAAGGGGATAAAATCTATCTAATTGGCATTGGGGAACACGAAGAAGATGAATATAATCTCGATGATGTTTTTCAACCGATCGAAAAGGAAGCATTTAAAATTGTTGTTTGCCATAAGCCAGATGTAAAAAAACATATAAAAGAGGAAGATCATATATCTTTATTATTATGTGGCCATACTCATGGTGGGCAAATTCGAATTTTCGGGATGGGCCCATATTCGAAAGGGAAGTTACATCGAACGAGAACGATGGATATGCTAATTAGTAATGGATATGGAACGACAAGTTTACCATTGCGATTAAGTGCAAGACCAGAGACACATCTCATAAAAATAACAAGATGAAACGGGTTTGTTATCTACCCATGTTAAAGAACAGTTTAATTCAAAAAAACCTTTTTCCGTTCAATGTAACCTTTGCATATGTTGGCGAAAATAAACGTGTTTTCTTGCACACTGGTTTTCTGTCCCGCATAGGATGAAGTGATAAAACTTGAGGAGGTTACGCTCGCATGGGAAATACGAGAGAGATTATTACAAAAGCGGTCGTTGCGAAAGGGCGGAAAACTACTACATCCAACCATACAATCCGACCGAACCATGCTCCGTCCAGTATCCTAGGCGCTTGGATTATCAATCATTCCTATAAAGCAGAAAAAGTTGACAAAACAGTGGAAGTTACTGGACATTTTGATATTAATTGCTGGTATTCGTGCGAAGATAATACGAAAACAGATGTAGCGACTGAGCGAGTGAAATATAAAGATATCATCAAATTGAAATATAAAGATGATAAAACCATTGCAGATAAAGAGGTTATCGCTCAAGTACTACAACAACCGAATTGCTCTGAAGCAATTATTTCATCAGATGGCGATAAGATTATTGTAACAGCAGAAAGAGAATTTCTTGTCGAACTTATCGGAGAAACAAAGGTTACGATTTTACTTGGTGAAGGCGAGCCAGATGATGATGATTGGGATTTTGATCTTGATGAAGAATTTGAAGAGTTAAATCCTGATTTTCTCGTAGATGGTGAGGAAGAGTAATGTGAAAATTGAGTCCTGTTTGTTTACATTCACTAAATGGTTTTCCGTTTTTGAATGAATATAACTTAAACAGGATCTCTTTATTTAATTTAAAATAAGCATTGCGGCTACAAAATAATAGACTGTAGCCGTATTTTTATTTTATCAATAAAGTAGTAGAAAGTGGTGAATTATGTCGTTATAATATTGACAAAAAGTATTTAAGTATAACATAATGTAATTGTATAATAACACATTTATATAAGGGGGAAGAAGATGGGAAATTTGTTACAACAATCTTGGGGGAAATTATGGGTGATGCACGATGATATTAAAAGTACGTTATTATTCATGACGACCGGTAATAATACGAATCTATCTTCGAATTCATCCACTCAAGTACAAGTAAATAAGAAAAAAGTATCTAGAGAACCTAAGCGGACACCAAGACAAAATATCGGATTAATTTTAGGTCCTTTACTATTCTTTATTATTTTGTTAACGCTATCACCTGAAGGAATGTCTAAAGAAGCACTTGGTGTTTTAGCAAGTACGGTATGGATTGCAACTTGGTGGATTACAGAAGCGATTCCAATTCCGGCGACATCACTTTTACCTGTTATTCTCTTTCCATTAACGGGTGCAGTTGAGAAAGTCGGCGAAATAACATCAGCATATGGAGATACAAATATTTTCCTATTTTTAGGAGGATTCATTATTGCAATTGCGATGGAAAAATGGAATCTTCACCGTCGGATTGCATTATATATTATTTTATTTGTTGGGACAAGTACCGAACGTATTGTTTTAGGCTTCATGGTAGCAACTGGATTTATCTCTATGTGGATATCTAATACAGCAACTGCAATGATGATGTTACCGATTGCACTTGCCGTAATCACGCATATTACCGATCTTTTAGCAAAACAAAAAGAAACCATTGAAGAAAATTTTGGGAAAGCAATCATGCTCGGGATAGCTTATTCCGCTTCAATCGGGGGACTTGGCACATTAATTGGTACTCCACCGAATGTTATTTTTGCTAGTGTAATTAAAGAACTTTTTGGTGTTGAAATTTCTTTTGCTACATGGATGGCATTTGGCGTCCCATTATCGATTATATTAATCTTGTTTACTTGGTATTACTTAGTTAATGTAGCTTTTAAAGTTAAGATGAAGAATATCCCTGGAGGAAAAGAAGTTATTTTAGATGAGAAAAAATCCCTTGGTAATATGAGTTTTGAAGAAAAACTTGTGTTAGTTGTATTTATGTTAACAGCCTTCTCGTGGATAACGAGAACGTTCATTTTAAATAAATTTATTCCTGAACTAGATGATACGTTAATTGCCATAATTGCTGCAGTTGTTTTATTTTTATTACCATCAAAGCAAACGAAAGATGGTGCATTAATTAATTGGAATGACGCGAAAAAGGTCCCATGGGGAATTCTACTACTCTTCGGTGGGGGTCTAGCAATTGCAAAAGGTTTTAGTTCAACAGGACTTGCCAAATGGATTGGAGAACAGTTAACCGTACTTCAAGGTGTTCATTTCCTTGTTGTAACTTTTACCGTTACGACATTGGTTATATTCTTAACGGAGATCACATCAAATACAGCAACCGCGACGATGATGTACCCAATTATGGCGTCACTTGCAATCGCTTTAAATGTGCATCCGTTTAGCTTAATGGTTGCGGCAGGAATCGCTGCGTCTTGTGCCTTTATGTTACCAGTTGCAACTCCTCCAAATGCAATTGTTTTTGGATCAGGTCATATTAGAATTAACGATATGGTAAGAGCGGGGTTCTGGATTAATATTGTATCAATTTTTGTTATCGTACTTTTAATCTATTTCTATTTACCGATTGTTTGGAATATTGATTTAAATGTTTTACCACCCTCAATGAAATAAGTTGAAATCAAGGATGAACTGAGGTTTTTCTTCTAGTTCATCCTTTTTTATTAAATTTTTTCAAAAAAGTACTACCAGGTACTAAGATTTAGTTATATAATAAGGTGTAACAATTGGTTTTCAGTTGTTGTTATTATAATAGGAAGAGTGGTTCATATGTTGAATAATAATCTAAATAATTTAAAAGAGCTTATTGCACCTAATGAATATAACATTATTGATGAAATTGAAAAATATGATTCAGATAGAAAGGCATTAAAGTTTATTAGTAAAGATGGTGAATGTGAAGAAATTTCATACCATGATTTAATTTTACGAGGGAACAAATTAGCGAATGCACTTATGAATATGGGACTTGAAAAAGGGGACCGTGTTTTAGTCATGGTGCCACGAATGATTCAATCTTATATTATTTATTTTGCCTGTTGGAAAGCAGGGCTTGTTATAATTCCAGCATCTGAGTTGCTTCGGGCACAAGATATATTATATCGGCTAAATAATGGGAAAGTAAGAGCTGTTATCTCATATACTTCATTTTGTGATGAAATAGATAAAATCTCAACCGAAGCGAACCATCTAGATTATAAAATTACGTTCTCTGGTCAAACAGAAGGCTGGCTTCAAATGGAAGATCTAGTAAAAAGTGAACCTAATGAGTTTGTCAAAGTTTCTACAACGAAAAATGATCCGGCCTTAATAACGTATACTTCGGGAACAACTGGTCAACCAAAAGGCGTCGTTCATATTCACGGCTGGGCATTTGCACATTTACGAATTGCCGCAACAAAATGGCTTGATATTCATGAAGGAGATATTGTGTGGGCAACTGCTGGACCTGGTTGGCAAAAATGGGTTTGGAGTCCATTTTTATCCGTATTAGGTATGGGCGCAACAGGTCTTGTTTATTTAGGTAGATTCCATCCAGAGACATATTTAAAATTACTACAACAAGAAAAAGTGAATGTACTATGTTGTACACCGACTGAATATCGCTTAATGGCAAAAGTACATGATTTATCAAAATTTAACTTCGGTTCCCATTTGCATAGCGCCGTTTCTGCAGGTGAAGCTCTAAATAGAGAAGTTATCGATGTTTTTAAAACGCATTTTGGCATTACTGTTCGTGATGGCTATGGTCAAACAGAAAGTACATTAGTCATCGGTACAGTAAAAGAAATGGAAGTTAGACCAGGTTCAATGGGGAAACC
The DNA here is from genome assembly GCF_001244735.1 of Bacillus andreraoultii. Lineage (GTDB taxonomy): Bacteria > Bacillota > Bacilli > Bacillales > Caldibacillaceae > Caldifermentibacillus > Caldifermentibacillus andreraoultii. The sequence goes on along the minus strand of NZ_LN868937.1, from coordinate 2,046,734 downwards.
AATATTACCACAATTCGTTGAAATTGTTGATGAAAATGGGATACCTCAAGAACCGGGCGTAAAAGGAAATATTGCGATAAGAAAAGATCTCCCAGCTCTTTTTGCTGGTTATTACGAGGATCCTGTGAGAACGAAAAATGCGTTCCATGGTGATTATTTTGTCACTGGGGACCTTGCCTATAAAGATGAAGATGGTTACTTTTGGTTTGTTGGAAGAAGTGATGATATGATTATTAGTTCTGGCTATACAATTGGACCGTTTGAAGTTGAAGATGCATTGATGAAACATAGCTTAGTAAAAGAGTGTGCTGTTGTCGCTCATCCTGACCCTATTCGTGGCAATGTAGTAAAAGCATTTGTAGTTTTAAAGGACGGAGTAAAAGAAGAGGCCTCACTTGTAAAAGAATTACAAAATCATGTAAAACAATTAACAGCACCTTATAAATATCCGCGATTAATTGAATTTGTACAATCTTTACCAAAAACAGATTCTGGTAAAATACGCCGAGTTGAATTAAGAAGGAAAGATGAATCACAATAATCGATAGATATAGGAAATCACAGCGATGATATGCTGTGATTTTTCTATTTCCATCGTTTCTTTATGCAAAATATCACTTCTCTATGATATAATTACAACTTGAGAAAGAAACAGAAAAGGTGTTAGAAGATGAAACAATATACGCCAATGATTCAACAATATTTAAGCATTAAGGCAGAATATACAGATGCCTTTTTATTTTTTCGGTTAGGCGATTTTTATGAACTGTTTTTTGAAGATGCAATTCACGCGAGCCAAGAATTAGAAATCACATTAACAGCAAGAGATGGTGGCGCAGAAGAAAAAATACCGATGTGCGGGGTACCTTATCATTCTGCATCAGGATATATTGAAACTCTTGTTAATCGTGGCTATAAAGTGGCGATATGTGAGCAAATGGAAGACCCGAAACAAACAAAGGGTATGGTTCGACGAGAAGTCGTGCAATTAATCACCCCTGGCACGATGATGGAAGGGAATAGTATTCACGATAAAGAAAATAATTATATTGCATCAGTTACTTCCTTTGAAGATGGAACATACGGACTTTCCTTTTGTGACTTATCTACAGGAGAGAGCCGCGTGACATTGTTGCAAAATCAACTTGAGGATATTTTAAATGAATTAGCAACGATTGGTACGAAGGAAGTTGTTATTTCACCAGATTTTAATGAAGATTTACAAAACAAAATAAGAGAACGACTGCCAATTGCTATTTCTTTTGAAGATGAGGTAGATTGTCGCAATCAATATCTGGATAAATTATTAAAAATAAAACAAGAAAAGTTACAAATAACAATTGCTCGTCTTTTTAATTATTTGTATCGTACTCAAAAAAGAAGCTTAGAACATATCCAACCTGTTGAAATCTATCAAGTCCATCAATTTATGAAAATTGATTATTTTTCTAAAAGAAACCTCGAGTTAACCGAAACAATTCGTTCGAAGGGTAAGAAAGGTTCGCTTTTATGGCTTCTTGATGAAACAAAGACAGCGATGGGTGGTAGGTTATTAAAACAGTGGATTGACCGTCCTCTATTAGCAATTGATATGATAGAGAAACGATTAGCAAATGTAGAAATATTAAAGAATAACTATTTCGAGCGTCAAGACTTACGCGAAAAACTTAAAAATGTATATGATATTGAGCGTCTTGCTGGTCGCGTTGCATTCGGTAATGTCAATGCTCGTGATTTAATAAGTTTAAAAACAACACTACTGCAAATTCCTGATATTATTGCAGTTTTACAATCGATTCCTGCTGGAGAAATGCAAGAACGTGCAGAAAAATTAGATCCATGTACTGAACTTGTTGATTTAATTGGAAAAGCCATTGTTGATCAACCACCACTTTCCATTAAAGAAGGAAATATTATTCGCGATGGTTATGACGATCAGTTAGATACGTATCGGTATGCAAGTCGGAATGGGAAAGTTTGGATTAGTGAGTTAGAAAAAAATGAACGTGAAAAAACTGGCATTAAGTCTTTAAAAATTGGGTATAATCGTGTTTTTGGCTACTATATTGAGGTAACAAAGGCGAATCTCCACTTACTACCAGAAGATGGAAATTATGAAAGAAAACAAACGCTAACAAATGCTGAGCGTTTTATTACACCGGAATTAAAAGAAAAAGAGACAGTTATTCTAGAAGCTGAAGAGAAAATGGTTGACTTAGAATATGAAATTTTTGTTTCTATTCGGGAACAGGTGAAAAACTATATTCCAAGATTACAAGAATTGGCAAAACAAGTTAGTGAATTGGATTGCTTACAATGTTTTGCAACGGTTAGTGAAGATAGAATGTACGTAAAACCAATCTTTCGGAAAGATCGAAAATTATTTATAAAAGAAGGTAGACATCCTGTTGTTGAAAAAGTAATGAACATTCAAGCGTATGTTCCGAATGATTGTGAAATGGATAATAGTCGAGAAGTACTCCTTATTACAGGACCAAATATGTCAGGGAAAAGTACGTATATGCGTCAAATTGCATTAACGGCAATACTAGCGCAAATTGGTTGCTTTGTTCCTGCCGAAGAGGCTGAATTACCAATTTTTGATCAAATCTTTACTCGGATTGGTGCTGCAGATGATTTAATCAGTGGACAAAGTACTTTTATGGTTGAAATGTTAGAAGCAAAAAATGCAATTAGTGGGGCAACGGAAAATAGTTTAATCTTGTTTGATGAGATAGGAAGAGGAACCTCTACGTATGATGGAATGGCCTTAGCTCAAGCGATGATTGAGTATATTCATGATAAGATTGGTGCAAAGACACTATTTTCTACTCATTATCATGAACTGACCGTTTTAGATCAATCACTAGCAAAATTACGAAATGTTCACGTTAGCGCAGTGGAAAAAGATGGACATGTTGTATTTCTTCATAAAATTAAAGAAGGTCCTGCTGATAAAAGTTATGGTATTCATGTAGCGAAACTCGCTGACTTACCACCTGATTTAATTAAACGTGCAGAAGAAATTTTAGAGACATTAGAAAATCAAAATGATTCAAAAACAACTAGTGAGGCACAAGCAAATACGTTAATAAAAGAAGATACGTCTGAAATAAAAGAAAAGCAAGAAAATATTCATGAAATAGAGCAGCTTTCATTTTTTAATCATGAAGAAGTAACACCACCTGCACAGGAAAAGTTAACAAATCAAGAAAAGAAGGTACTTGATGAATTAGACTCGCTAAATTTATTAGAAATGACACCAATTGATACAATGAATGCATTATATCGGTTAAAAAAGAAACTTAGCAAAAAATAAAAAAACCCGGCGCAATACGTCGTGGCGCATTTGATTTGGTGGTGAATGAATATGGGTAAAATTATTCAATTAGATGAAATACTGTCTAATAAGATTGCAGCTGGTGAAGTAGTCGAACGTCCGGCATCAGTCGTAAAAGAATTAGTTGAAAATGCAATTGATGCGAAAAGTACGATGATAGATGTAGAAATCGAAGAGGCAGGTTTGCAAAAAATTCGTGTTATTGATAATGGTGCAGGTATTGAACCTGAAGATGTTCCCCTTGCATTTGAACGACATGCGACAAGTAAAATAAAAGATGAAAATGATTTATTTCGAATTCGGACACTTGGCTTCCGTGGTGAGGCCTTGCCAAGTATTGCTTCTGTCGCAAAAGTGGAACTTATTACAAGCACTGGTAATGGTCCAGGAAGTCGTCTTGTTATTGAAGGTGGAACAAAGGTAATACTCGAACCTGCACCAAGTCGAAAAGGAACTGATTTTACTGTCTCTGATTTGTTTTTTAATACACCTGCTCGGTTAAAATATTTAAAAACAATCCATACAGAGTTAGGGAATATTACGGATGTAATGAACCGGCTTGCATTAGCACATCCAGAGGTTGCGATGAAACTTATTCATAATGGCCGCATATTACTACAGACAACGGGAAATGGTGACTCTAGGCAAGTGTTGGCAAGCATTTATGGGATAAATATTGTTAAAAAAATGATACCGATACAAGGAGAATCATTGGACTTTAAGATTGATGGTTATATTTCTTTACCAGAAGTAACACGAGCTTCGAGAAATTATATTTCCACGATGGTGAACGGTAGATTTATAAAAAACTATACAATCGCAAATGCGGTTATATCGGGATATCATACTTTACTTCCTATTGGTCGGTTTCCAATTGTCTTTCTAAATATAACAATGGATCCAGTGCTTGTCGACGTCAATGTACATCCTGCGAAATTAGAAGTTCGATTAAGTAAGGAAAAAGAATTAGGGGAACTCATCACTCGTTCAATACAACAAGCATTTAAAAAGGAAACACTTATTCCAGATGGTGCATCTCCAAAACTAGAAAAACCGAAGTCTGAACAAATTACGATGACGTTAGATCATCTTCCTCAAAAGAAATTGGGAATCGAGAAACAAGGATTTATAAATAAAGGTAACCAATCAACCCGTTCTACGCTGACGCAAGATGAAAGACAAGTTGCGAGTCTTTTACTAGATTCATTAGTAAATAATAATCCGAACACAAGTTTCCATCATGTTCATGAAAAAGCCATTCCAATTTTCCCAGATGAACAAGACAAAGCAACGGACTGTACCAATGAGGAACAGAATCGAAAGGGAGAATTGTCACTTCAAACTAGTCATGATACCGACGTAATTGATAATGAATTGGAAGAAACGACCGTATTTGACGAAGAAACGCAAATGAATTCTATTTCAAAAAGTAAGTCACCTCGCGTTCCACCAATGTATCCGATTGGGCAAATGCATGGCACGTATATTTTTGCGGAAAATGAAAATGGTTTATACATTATTGATCAACATGCAGCACAGGAACGAATTAAATATGAGTATTTCAAAGAAAAAATCGGAGAAGTGACAAATAATTTACAAGAATTACTCATACCACTCACTCTCCAATTTTCAAATGATGAGTATATTAAATTAGAAGAAAACTTAGAAGAATTGAAGAAAGTTGGACTATTTCTTGAACCGTTTGGATTAAATACTTTTATTGTACGGAATCACCCACAATGGTTTCCACACGGTGAAGAGGAGCAAACAATTCAAGAAATTATTGAGCAAGTTTTAGAAATGAAGAAAGTTGATTTGAAAAAGTTGCGAGAAGAAACGGCAATTATGATGAGCTGTAAAGGATCAATCAAAGCGAATCATCGGTTACGCCACGATGAAATACAGGAATTACTAGATACATTAAGAATGACAAGTGATCCTTTTACATGTCCACACGGAAGACCAATCATCATTCATTTTTCAACATATGAAATGGAGAAAATGTTTAAGCGGGTTATGTAATTTCCTATAAGGGCAAACCCATATAAACAGAGGGTTTAGCCCTTACTTTATGCCATTTTGACCATTTTACGACCACATTCACTATCCGGGTGGGATATTCTTCATAGCATCCGTATAATTTCGATAGATCTTTTGGAATATTAGATGTAACATGACTATATTAATTTAGTGATCCGCTTGAATGACCTAGTCTTTCAGATATTGTCATTGTTTTCACCGGTTTGTAAGAATATACGTTCTGTTATTGATTTAAATAAAAAGCCCAAATAAAAGGGCTTTATCGTATACATAACTTTGACTATTATTTATCTAAATTCTCGATTGCATAATCAGCTTCTTCTTGAGTGAATTGTTCTCCGTGTTCAGAAGTCAATTGGTCTCTTATAGCATCTGGTGACATACTCATTGTTTCCTGATAACTTTTTGCTTTCTCTAATGCATTTTTCTTAAAATCAGCTTTCAAATTATCAATTGCATATTTTGCCTCATCTTCAGTAAACTTTTCACCTTGTTTAGAAATAAGTTGTTCATAGATTCCTTGTTTTGACATGTACATGGTATCTGAATAGGATTTAGCCTTTTTCAATGCACTTTCTTTCCAATCAAATTCGAGTTCACTCATTGCATACTCGGCTGCTTCTGTAGAAAACTTTTCGCCATGTTCTGAAGTTAATTGTTCATAAATAGCGCTTTTGGACATGTACATAGTTTTTGCGTATGATTCAGCCTTTTTTAAAGCATTTTTATATTCGCTTGGAACATCATCTTCTTTTTTTGGTTTCTCTTTTTCTACGGATTGATTATCGCTTACTTTACTTGTGGTTGCATCATTATTATTACTTACTGTTTGTTTCTCATCTTCTCCGCCTCCAACAGCAGCGGCAATAATAATTATAACAATTCCCCAAAACCACCATTTTTTAAAGAATGGTTTTGTCACTTTTTCTTTCTTCGTCACTTTTTAGACTCCCCTCTATAAATATGATTCTATGTAATCAGGTAAAATCACCTATAATTACCGCAAAAATTTTTCCATCTTATAAGGTATCCCTTATTCTTTTAATAATTCAAAACTAGTTTCATCATTTTACATATTTTTATCAAAAAAGAAGTAGATTGGTAGCGAATTTATTCGCTTCACGTTCAACTTTATCAAGCGTGAGCGTATTCTTTTTTATTATTGAACTTTGTGTGAAGCGCAGTATGTCCCAACTCGCGAGAACATTCAAACTTTTGTTGCTCAATACACAGATTATCGTTTATAAAAATAAAGCGATTTCTTTTCTCGTAATTAAAAACCCTCAAATTTCTTCATCCAAATTCCAGTAAACAACATGAATTTTTATAAAGTCTGAAATCCTTAAAAGGGTAATTTGTTTTATACTTTTCTGTTAGCTTTCTTACTTTGTTTTCAATCCAGTTCAATTAAAACGCCTCACAATCCTAGTCGTTATCTTTATATTTTTTAGGAATGTACTTTTTATTAATTCTTTGAGCTTGTTTTACAGCATATTCCATAGCTTCTAACAATGACTCTTTAGCTTCATCTGAAAGAGGTTCGCCAAAGAAACTTAGTCCTCCATCTGCTGACAAGTCATTTTTTATCTTTTCCATTCGTTTGGCTATATCTTTTTCATCTTTATCGCTTGAAGTGTTGGATGTTTCTATCATAGAACCATCTCCGGTTATCAACCATTTATAGGATACTCCATAAAGTTCAGCAAGAACGGCCAATGTAGCAGAATCCGGTTCACTGACATTATTTTCATATCCACTTAAAGTTTTATTATTTATATTTGTTCTTTCTTTAACCTGAGTCTGCTTTAATCCAGTTCTTTCTCGAGCTAACTTTAATCGTTCCCCCAAAGTAGACATTTGTCTTCACCATATTTCTATAAGAATTATTTAAGAATAAAGTAACACATTCTTAAAAGATAGGAATGTTTTTCTTAAAAACTTAGAAATAACTGTTTGATTCTTGGAAATTAAGAACATCTATGTAATGAGAAGTTTCTTATAAACTAAGAACACTTAATGATGGGAGATAAGAAAGGGGATGGAGTTTGGCGCGATATATCCGAATGGTATTAAGGCATTCCAAAGAAAAATGGCGAATATTATCGAACATCAACAATTAAACGGTCATGTAAGGGATAAAGGTAGGGCAAGTTGTTATTAATCCTACCTATTTTTTTATTTAAAACGCAATACTACATTTCTACACAAATCGACATTTTTCATGTTTAAGATTAAAAAATATGGGGATAATGTTTTGATGTTTAACTTATTATTTTAGTTATGTTAAACTGAAATTAGATAGAAAATTAAATTCAAGTTTTGAAAGTAGTGAAGCTTTTTGGAGGAAAAGGAGAAATTACTTTGTATTATCGGTCCTACCGCTGTTGGAAAAACAAAATTGAGTCTTGACTTAGCTAAAAAATTTAATGGAGAAATTATTAGTGGGGACTCAATGCAAATATACAGAGGAATGGATATCGGGACAGCTAAAATTACGAAAGAAGAAATGGCTGGTATCCCACACCATTTAATTGATATTAAAGATCCGAAAGAATCATTTTCAGTATATGAATTTCAACAATTAGTTCGAAAAAAAATTACCGATATCTCCAATAGAAACCGCTTGCCAATTATTGTTGGAGGAACCGGTCTTTATATTCAATCGGTTATTTATGATTATCAATTTTCTAATAGTGGAAAAGACGAAAAAATCAGAGTTCAGCTAGAAGAAAGATCAAAACTCGAAGGGATAGAAATTTTATATGAACAGTTAAAACAAGTTGATCCACAGGCAGCTGAACAAATACATCCGAATAATGTGCGTAGAGTTATTCGGGCATTAGAAATATATTTATCTACTGGTATAACGATGACCGAGTTCAAAGCAAAACAACAGAAAACGTTATTATATGATGTTGCACTTGTTGGTTTAACAATGGAACGTGAAAAACTATATCATCGCATAAATGAACGAGTAAACCAAATGGTTCAACTTGGTTTAATTGATGAGGTAAAAAAACTATATGATCAAGGATTGAAACATGCTCAAGCAACACAAGCAATTGGTTATAAAGAACTATTTACTGCTTTCGACGGGGAAGTTTCCTTTGAAGATGCGATAACTACTTTGAAACAAAACACACGTCATTTTGCGAAAAGGCAACTAACATGGTTCCGTAATAAAATGCCAGTTGAGTGGTTTGATATGACAGATCCACTTGATTATGAAAAAAATTTACAAAAAATTTCTCGCTATGTTGCAGGAATGCTAAATTTTAAGGCGAATACATAAAATATGGAGATAAATGAGGAGGACAAAAAATGAAACAACCAATTAATATTCAAGACCAATTTTTGAACCAATTACGTAAAGAAAATATTTTAGTAACTGTCTATTTAACAAACGGGTTTCAAATTCGTGGATTAGTTCGTGGATTCGATAATTTCACCGTACTCTTTGAAACGGATGGAAAACAACAATTAGTGTTTAAACATGCAATTTCTACATTCTCTCCTTCTAGAAATATACAGATTGATTTTGAATAATTTTTATGTATGAATAACAGTTGAATAGGATATTTAAAAGGTGTAGTTTAACATAACTACACCTTTTTCATTATTGTTTGCGACTTTATTACCGATATTTATTACTGGAGAAAACAACTTTATCCTTGTACATGTAAAATATGGTCATGACTTGTTCTAATCATGAATAAATATAGTTAAAGGTGTTAATTAAAAATTTCGAGTGGAAAATAAGCGTGTAAGCCTCTTAGTCGTACTATTTCTTGGGAAAGCGCATAATTTGACAACCAAACTCTGGTGATTGTCGAATACACAAAATTTATGTCAGAATATATGGAAAATAATTGATTCAAAAGATTTGTTCATGGGCGAATGTCACCTTTTTTTCACCTAGGCATATACTGTTGTTACGAAAAAGAGAGGTGAACACATTGGATCAACCGATTCGAATAAAGAATAAAGGTCAAATTAGTATTACTTTAAATCGCAAAACGAGAGTTGAACCAATTCATGAACCAAAAGGTTTTATAAAGAAAGAACGGACAGAAGAGCATGAAATATTAAAAGAAATTGAGGATGAGTTGAGTAGCCTTGTTGGTCTCGATGATGTGAAGAGTGTTATTAAAGAAATATATGCATGGATTATTGTCAATAAAAAGCGGGAAGAAAGTGGACTGAAAGCTGGGAAACAAGTACTGCATATGATGTTTAAAGGAAATCCAGGTACCGGTAAAACAACGGTTGCACGGTTGATTGGAAAACTGTTTCAAAAAGTAGGTGTCCTGTCAAAAGGCCATTTAATTGAATGTGAACGGGCAGACTTAGTCGGTGAATATATTGGTCATACTGCTCAAAAAACCCGAGATTTAATAAAAAAGGCATTAGGTGGCATTCTCTTTATTGACGAGGCCTATTCATTAGGTCGTGGAGGGGAAAAGGATTTCGGCAAAGAAGCGATTGACACACTCGTAAAACATATGGAAGATAAACAACATGAATTTGTATTAATACTTGCAGGATACTCCCGAGAAATGGATCAGTTTCTTGCGTTGAATCCCGGATTGGAGTCTCGTTTTCCAATAATTATTGAATTTCCTGATTACTCTGTTGATCAGTTAATGGAGATTGGTAAAATGATGATGAGAGATAAAGAATATGTATTCAGTGATGATGCCGAAAGAAAGTTACGGGATCATTTACTATTTGCAAGATCTTCGTTCATAAAAAATCGTTTCTCTAATGGTCGATATGTGAGAAACATTATTGAAAAATCAATTCGCACACAAGCAATGAGATTATTAGTGAATAATCAATTTGATCATCATGAATTACTAACTATACGGAGTCAAGATTTAACGTTCCCTCATGAACATTAAATGGTTCCTCTTTTTATAAGGGGATGTTTATATTACGATACAAAATTAAATAATTCATTAAAATGATGGCTGATTTTTAGTAATTTCAATCGATGCTAAGAATCAGGCCTTTTTAGCTAATAGGAAAGTATAAATCTTCCAATTCCTACTTTGCTATACGCATAAGCATTGAAGCATGACCTCGCTGCCTAAAAAATTTTTTAGCGAACGACAGCTCTCATTTCGCATAAGGCTCGAGCACTTTCGTTTTCTTTAATTCATTTGCAGTCTTGGACAATTTATGTAAAGATAATAGTTGTTACCTGTTACACGAATGAATATGAAAAGTAAAGGTGAGCATATGGGAAACAGTAAAGAAAAGGTCATTATCGTTGGGTGTCAGTTGTTAGATAAAGATGATTTTCGTTTTGAAAACTCGATGAATGAATTGGCATCCTTGACAAATACAGCGAACGGTGAAGTTGTTCTTCGGGTTACGCAAAAACGAGATAAACCAGACACTTCGACATATATAGGTAAAGGGAAAGTGGAAGAACTTCGCCATTTAATTGAAGAGTTTGAAGCAGAAGTTATCATTTTTAATAGTGAGCTAACTCCAAGCCAATTACGTAATTTGACAAATCAATTACAAATTAAGATTATTGACCGGACACAACTTATTCTTGATATATTTGCAGGTCGAGCAAAATCTCGTGAAGGTAAGCTACAAGTAGAACTTGCACAATTAGAATATTTGTTACCACGGCTTATCGGACAAGGAACAGAATTATCGCGACTTGGAGGTGGGATTGGTACTCGTGGACCTGGTGAGACAAAGTTAGAAACTGACCGTAGACATATACGTAATCGAATCGATGATATAAAGAAACAATTAGCAATCATTGTTGAACATCGGAAAAGGTATCGCGCGCGAAGAAAACAGAACAATACATATCAAATTTCCCTTATTGGCTATACGAATGCAGGGAAATCGACTCTTTTTAATCGTTTAACAAATGCAGATTCTTATGAGGAAAATAAATTGTTTGCAACGCTCGATCCATTAACAAGGAAGATGATTTTGCCTAGTGGTTATACAGTGCTTTTAAGTGACACGGTAGGATTTATTGAAGATTTACCAACAACACTCATTGCTGCTTTTCGTTCGACATTAGAAGAAGTTGCTGAAGCTGACCTTTTGCTTCATGTCATCGACTCTTCAAACCCTAATTATTTTCAACACGAACAAACCGTGAACAAAATTCTTGAACATTTAGAGGCAGAAAAAATACCACAACTCATTTTATATAATAAAAAGGATGAAGTTCATCCGAATTTCGTACCAACAGCTAAAGAAGAGTTATTACAAATTAGTGCTTTTAATAAGTATGATCGGGAAGAAATTAAACGAAAAATCGAAGGAATCATGATGCAAGAAATGGAATCTTATGAAGTACAATTACCGTCAACAGCAGGAAAGATTCTAGCGAGGTTAAAAGAAGAAACCATACTAAGGGAATTAAAGTTTTCAGAAGATGACGAAACATATAGTTGTAAGGGGTATATTTTTACATATCATCCTTTAAATGGAGAATTAAAGAAATTGTCTTATGGAGATGGAGAATGAAATGATTACAGAAATAACTAATAATAACTATTTACAATCAATGATTCAAGAAGTAGAAAAAAAGATAAAAACAATTCATGAAGAGATCGATTCGATTGTTGAAAGAAATCAATTTCGGGTGTTACAAAGCTTTCAAAAAAATGAAGTGAGTGATTCCCATTTTACCCCTTCAACTGGGTATGGTTACGATGATATTGGTCGAGATACGTTAGAAAAAGTATATGCTGATTATTTTGGAACAGAAGCGGCTTTAGTTAGACCACAAATTATATCAGGTACTCATGCGATTTCAACGTGTTTATTCGGTGTTTTAAGACCTGGAGACGAGTTACTATATATTACTGGAAAACCTTACGATACGTTAGAGGAAATTGTAGGTGTTCGCGGTTCTGGAAATGGGAATTTAAAAGAGTTTGGAATTGGTTACCAACATGTTGATTTAACGAATGAAGGAAGACCTGATTTTTCAAAGATACAAAATGCGATCAAATCTAACACAAGAGTGATTGGAATACAACGTTCAAAAGGTTATGCAAATCGTCCTTCTTTTACAATTGATGATATAAAAGAAATGATCTCGGTTGTTAAAGAAATGAAGAATGATGTCATTGTTTTTGTTGACAATTGTTATGGGGAATTTGTTGAAGAGTTGGAACCAACACATGTCGGGGCAGACCTTATGGCTGGGTCATTAATAAAAAATCCTGGAGCAGGAATTGTAAAAACAGGTGGCTATATTGTCGGTAAGCAAAAATGGGTTGACCAATGTGCCTATCGACTAACTGCTCCCGGATTAGGACAAGAAGCAGGCGCATCCTTATACAGTTTGTTAGAAATGTATCAAGGATTTTTCCTTGCACCACATGTTGTTGGTCAGGCTTTAAAAGGTGCAATTTTTACTGCAGCAATGTTAGAGCAAGTTGGGCTCAATACGAATCCTTCATGGGATGCAAGACGAACTGATTTAATTCAATCTGTTCAATTTGATGATAAAGAGCGGATGATTGCTTTCTGTCAAGCGATTCAATTTGCATCTCCTGTTAACTCGAAATTCACACCATATCCAAGTGATATGCCTGGTTATGAAGACGAAGTCATTATGGCTGCGGGTACATTTATACAAGGAGCTAGTATTGAGTTATCTGCTGATGGACCTATTCGACCTCCATATATCGCCTATATTCAGGGTGGATTAACGTATGAACATGTAAAGATTGCTATTTGCGTTGCGTTAGACAGTTTAATTAAAAAAGGATTAATAACCTTTTAATTTATAGATAATGGACAGTAATCGATACTGTCCTTTTTTTAATGAAAATCATGTTATGTTTTCTTACATTTTATTGACAGGTTAGTTAACGTGGAATATAATATGTTCAAATCATACAAAAAGGAGAGGAGTTCTTGAGTAAAAAAGAGATTCGCAAATCCCTTCCTTTATTTCCGATTGGTATCGTTATGGAATTAACAGAACTATCCGCTAGACAAATTAGATACTATGAAGAGCATCAACTAGTTGTTCCACAACGATCCAAAGGAAATCAGCGGCTATTTTCGTTAAATGATATCGACAAATTACTTGAAATAAAAGATCTACTTGAACAAGGAATTAATATTGCAGGAATTAAGAAGATTTTTTCAATGAACGATGTCGAATACGAAAACAAAGAAATGAAAAAAGAAAAAAACGAAGAAATATCTGAAGACGAACTAAGAGAAATGTTAAGAAATGAGTTACTAACAAATCAACGGTTAAAACACGGTCATTTACGACAAGGTGACTTATATCGTTTTTTTTAATTAATTTGTTATGCAATATAATTTTATATAGATGATGGAGGCTTTCAAATGGGAAAGAAATATAGTAAGGAAGACATTTTGCGATTAGCGAAGGAGGAAAACGTTAATTTTATTCGTTTACAATTTACAGACATATTTGGAATTATAAAAAATGTCGAAATTCCTCGGAGTCAATTAGAAAAGGCGTTAGATAATAAAATGATGTTCGATGGTTCGTCGATTGAAGGGTTTGTTAGAATTGAAGAAAGTGATATGTATTTATATCCCGATTTAAATACTTGGGTCGTCTTTCCTTGGACAGCTGGACGCGGGAAAGTAGCCCGTCTTATTTGTGATATTTATACTGCGGATGGTACACCTTTTCTTGGCGATCCACGTAATAATTTAAAACGAATCGTTGAAGAAATGAAAGAGCTAGGTTTTACTCAATTCAACCTTGGCCCTGAACCGGAATTTTTCCTTTTTAAATTGGATGAATATGGAGAACCAACAATGGAATTGAATGACCATGGCGGTTATTTCGATTTAGCACCAACAGATTTAGGTGAAAATTGTCGGAAAGATATTGTTGTTGAATTAGAGGAAATGGGTTTTGAAATTGAAGCTTCCCATCATGAAGTTGCTCCTGGACAACATGAAATTGATTTTAAATATGAAGATGTCGTTACAGCATGTGATGAAATACAAACATTTAAACTTGTTGTTAAAACAATTGCAAGGAAACATGGATTACATGCGACATTCATGCCGAAGCCAATATTTGGAATTAATGGATCAGGTATGCATTGCAATGTCTCACTTTTTAAAGGTGAAGAAAATGCTTTTTATGATCCGAAAGGGAAATTAGAACTAAGTGAGATAGCTTATCAATTTATGACCGGCGTACTTAAACATGCACCAAACTTCACAGCGGTAACAAATCCGACTGTAAATTCTTATAAACGTTTAGTTCCTGGTTATGAAGCCCCTGTTTATGTTGCTTGGTCAGCTCGAAACCGTAGTCCGCTTGTTCGAATTCCATCATCTCGTGGAAAGAGTACACGCATTGAATTAAGAAGTGTTGACCCTGCAGCAAATCCTTATTTAGCACTTGCAGTTATTTTAAAAGCGGGTCTTGAAGGAATTAAACAAAAAATGACGCCACCTCATCCCGTTGATCGTAATATTTATGTTATGACAAAAGAAGAGCGAGAAGCAGAGGGGATTATTGATCTTCCTGGAACGTTACAAGCAGCGTTAGGCAAGTTACAAGAAGATGAAGTTATTAAATCAGCTTTAGGATCTCATATTTTAACGAATTTTATTGAAGCGAAGGAAATTGAATGGGATATGTTCCGGTCTCAAGTGACTCCTTGGGAGAGAGACCAATACTTAAAAATGTATTAAAAATAAGTTTAAAAAAATGAAACCTTCTAGATTAATAGAAGGTTTCATTATTTAATCAATAAATTTGGCGATATACTCCGATGACTTTTCCTAAAATTGAAACGGTGGACAGGATAATCGGTTCCATCGTTGAATTTTCCGGTTGTAGCCGTATATAGTTATTTTCCTTGTAAAAACGCTTGACTGTCGCCTCATTTTCTTCTGTTAATGCAACCACAATATCACCATTATCTGCACTATTTTGTTGGCGAACAACAACGTAATCACCATCTAAAATACCTGCTTCAATCATACTCTCACCCATGATTTCCAGCATAAAAACTTGGTCTCCACTTGGAGCAATTCGTTCCGGTAATGGAAAATAATCTTCAATATTTTCAATTGCTGTAATTGGCAACCCCGCCGTTACTTTTCCCACGATAGGAACTTTTCGAATGGAAATTTCTGGTTCATCGATTGTTTTATTGTCCAGTATTTCTATTGCTCTTGGTTTTGTTGGGTCACGACGAATGAGCCCTTTACTTTCTAAGCGAGCAAGATGACCATGTACCGTAGAGCTCGAGGACAATCCAACAGCCTCTCCTATTTCCCTTACAGAAGGAGGGTAACCTTTTTCTCTTACTTCTCTTTTTATAAAATCTAAAATTTCTTGCTGGCGTTTTGATAGTTTTGTCATATTCAACACCTCACAGCATATTTTTTAATAGTATACCATGAAGGGCGTATATTTGACAAACATAAGTTCGAAAATCGATTGACACAAATATGCGTTCGTAATATAATGGTAATGCGAACAAATATTCGTTATGAGGTGATCATATGATTTTACAAAAAATGTGGAAAAACTATTCTTATGTAATTCTTTTATTTGTTATTTCTTTCATATGTGGTTTAATCTATATACATACATTATCAAATTCTGATCAATCGTTAAATCGTTTCAATACGCAGTCTAGTGAAACCAATGACTCTATAGTTGAAATGACCTCGTATTATGAATAAGATATATATGATAAAATTATTTTTTAGATTTAGAAGGTGTAGTCTTGAAAGCAGTTATATATTGTAGAGTGAGTACTGATAAAGATACACAAGAAACTTCTTTATTAAGGCAAGAAGAAGAGTTACAGAGTTTAGCCAAAATCTACCAATTTCAAATTGTTGATATCATTCGGGAACAAGCAAGTGGATATGATTTAGAACGCCCAGGTATGCTCGAACTTTTAGACCGAATTAGGGACGAAAAAATACAGGCATTATTAATCCAAGATGAGACGAGATTAGGTCGAGGTAATGCAAAAATTGTTCTACTCCATATTTTAATGAAGCTAGGTGTAAAGATATTTACAATTTCACATCAAGGAGAATTACAAATATCGGAAGCTGATTCCATGGTTTTAAAAATCGTAAGTCTTGTTGAGGAGTACCAAAGGAAATTGCAAAATGTTAAAATAAAACGAGGGATGGAACGAGCCATTCGTGAGGGATACAAGCCCCAGCAAAACTTGTCTAATCGTGGAGAAAATGCTGGGCGGGAACGAATTGAAGTGCCGATTGAAGAAATTGTACGATTACGTCAAATAGGTTTAACATTTAAAGATATAGCAGCAACACTAAGAGGTTTTGGTTATTCTGTCTCTAAAGCAACTGTTCATAGACGCTATCAAGAATTTATCGAAGAAATGCAGTCAGATGCGATCAAAAAATAGAAGGAGTTACAGTATGTTATCAAAAGAAAAAATTGCAAGAATTAATGAATTAGCAGCAAAAAAGAAAAAAGAGGGGCTAACGACTGAGGAAGCAAAAGAACAATCTAAATTACGTAGTGAGTACTTACAAACTTTCCGTCAATCGTTTAAAAATACAATTGAAAATGTGACAATCATTGACCCTAATGGCAATGATGTTACACCTGACAAAGTGAAACAGTTAAAAAGGCAAAAAAAATTC
Source organism: Bacillus andreraoultii (assembly GCF_001244735.1). GTDB lineage: Bacteria > Bacillota > Bacilli > Bacillales > Caldibacillaceae > Caldifermentibacillus > Caldifermentibacillus andreraoultii. The sequence goes on along the minus strand of NZ_LN868937.1, from coordinate 2,029,711 downwards.
CATTAATTTTTAGAAACGTGCAAGTTGAGAATAAATTCAACTTGCTTTTTTAATACAAATGTCTAATTTCACTTAGTTTTGGCGAAAAGTATGTTGAATTCGACAAATAAAGAAAAAATTTTCGCAAAAAAATGACATATTTCTCATCCCGCTTGCTATAGAATAGTAGTAAGACGAGTTGTACGTTAAATTCTTTGAAAGGGATGGAGAAAATGAGACGATATGATTTATACATAATAGAGGATCTTTTTGCTAATTACTATTATGGTAGGGAATATTTTTTCTATAACTTATTTAAGGAATATGAGAATGCGAATAGAAAAATGAAACCGATTCTTTTAAAACAAGTCGAATACATCTCATCCTCAATACCGGTTATACGTATCCATAGACAATTAATGGAACAACTTAAACAACGGGACGATTTCTATATGAAAAATGGTATGTTTTTAATAGAAAATAGTCGAGGGTCAGCAAGTTTTGCAATTCAAACAAATAAATGCATTCTCCAATCAAGAGGGAGTTTCGATATTGATATGGTTTTTATGGAAGCATTAAGAAAAACTGATTTCAATTTTTTAGCAATTGATATAGCAAATGAACGTTTTGGTTGGGTTAAGCCAATAAAGGAAACGACTTATCTTGAGCCATTCTCTGTTCGGAGGAAAGCATAGTAAATATAAAAGAATATTGAAGTTTTAACCAAAACATGGCAAAATGTAATGGTTGCATATTGTAAATTTGCTTACCGTTTAGTAAACTGAATAGTAGACAACATGAAGGAGGATTAGCAATGGACTGGTGGGGTTATTTACTAATTGTTGTTGCACTCTTAGCAGGGATTGCAATTGGATTTTTCCTTGCGCGCCGTTATATGATGGACTATTTGAAGAAAAATCCACCAATCAATGAGCAAATGATTCGCGTTATGATGATGCAAATGGGTATGAAACCAAGTCAAAAGAAAATTAATCAAATGATGAACGCGATGAATAAACAACAACCGAAATAATTTGGAAAGACTCTTGAGTAATCAAGAGTTTTCTGTTTATGTATTTTATTTTTTTGAGATTGCCATTTTTCACTTCGATTTACCGGTTGAAAGATTGGCTTTCACGTAATTATAATTGTCCAAATATTGTTTAGAGACAAAAAATATATGTTTTCACACTTTTACTTATTATATAAAAATATGATACACTAAATAAGCTTGTAACTAATACTTTGTGACGAATTAGGCTAGTAGATTTGGAGGTTAACATGAAAGTATTTCTCGATCTGGCATGGTTTTTCAAACAAGAGAAAAAATCGTATTTACTCGGTATATCCATCTTAATTATTGTAGCTATTTTGCAATTAATTCCTCCTAAAATTATTGGTATGATAGCAGATGAGATTGGTGGTCAAACACTGACTTGGGAAAAATTAGGGATCTGGATTTTAGTACTTATGGTAATAGCGGTACTACTATATGTTCTAAGGTATTTTTGGCGAATCTATATATTCGGTAGTGCCGTCAAATTGTCTAAAATATTAAGAAAACGTTTGTATGAACATTTTACTAATATGTCATCCTATTTCTACCAACAAAAACGAATCGGTGACTTAATGGCTCATGCAACGAATGATATTCAAGCGATTCAACAAACAGCGGGAAGTGGTGTTCTTACATTTGTAGATTCCGTAGCAACAGGCGGCTTTGTTATTCTCGCAATGGCAACAACGATTAGTTGGAAATTAACGTTAATTAGTTTATTACCAATGCCGCTCATTGCCTTGTTAACAAATTGGTACGGTACGAAACTACATGCTCGTTTTAAAAATGCACAAGAAGCATTCTCATTTTTAAATGATAAAACTCAAGAAAGTATATCAGGGATGAAAGTGATTAAAACTTTTGGTCAGGAGAAGGAAGACTTAGAGGACTTTTGTAGACAGTCAGAGGAAGTTGTAAAAAAGAATATAAGTGTAGCTAAGATTGATGCTCTTTATGATCCGACGATTTCAGCATGTGTTGGTATGTCATTCTTTTTATCTATTGGATTTGGCGCGAAATATGTAACAGATGGTAGTATGACGATTGGTGAATTAGTTGCATTTACCACTTATCTCGGTCTTCTAATTTGGCCAATGCTCGCATTTGGTTGGTTTTTTAATATCGTAGAACGTGGACGTGCTTCAAACGAACGGGTAAATCGATTGTTGTCTGAAAAGATAGAAATCAATGATATTGAAAATGGTGTTAAACAAGTCCCATCTGGTGATATCATTTTCAACGTTCAATCTTTTCAATATCCAAGTAGTGAAAAACAAGTGTTAAGTAATGTGAAGTTCTCACTAATACAAGGACAAACTTTAGGTATTACTGGAAAAACAGGGGCCGGAAAAACTACATTAATTAAGTTACTTCTTCGCGAATTTGATGGTTACGAAGGGGAGATTTCAATTGACAATATCCCGATACATTATTATCGACTCGATTATTTCAAAAAAGCGTTTGGATACGTGCCACAAGATCATTTTTTATTTTCAACAACAATCCGGGAAAATATTGCATTTGCTAAACCGGAAGCGTCAGATGAGGAAGTGATTGCTGCTGCTAAATTAGCTAATATTCACGAAGACATCAAAAACTTGACTGAAGGATATCGTACGGTTGTTGGTGAACGTGGAGTTAGTTTGTCCGGTGGTCAAAAGCAACGAATTTCTATTGCCCGTGCATTATTACTTAACCCAGAAATATTAATATTAGATGATTCTTTATCAGCAGTCGATGCAAAAACAGAGGAAATAATCTTGTCGGCTTTGAAAGAAAATCGTGAAGAAAAAACAACCATTATTATTTCCCATAGACTTAGTGCAATTCAACATGCTGATACTATTCTTGTTCTTGATGAAGGTAAGATAAAACAGCAAGGAAATCATGAATTATTAGTAAATGAAGATGGTTGGTACAGAGAAATGTATTTACATCAACAGTTAGAGTCACTTGTCGAGCATGGAGGGTAATTATGGGAGAGAAAACAAATGTACTTAATTCAAAAGAACAGCGGAAAGTTTTATTTCGCCTATTAACATATACGAAACCTTATCTAAAAATGATGATTGTTGCATTTATTCTGTTAGCGTTAACTACAGTTGGGGAAGTTATCGGACCAATCTTAATTAAAATTTTTATCGATAATTATGTGACTCCGAGGAACTTTGATTTTAGACCGATCATGATACTTGCTGTTTCGTATTTGATAATCCAATTTGTTAATGCATTCATTATGTATATTCAATCATTAAAATTTCAAGAAATTGCTTTAAAAATTATTCAACAACTGCGGATTGATTTGTTTAGAAAAGTAGAGATGCTCGGTATGAGGTACTTTGACAAAACCCCTGGTGGTACAATTGTATCCCGAGTAACGAATGATACGGAATCAATTAAAGAAATGTTCGTAAGTGTTCTAGCAGTTTTTTTGCAGAGCTTTTTTATGGCTATTGGTATATTTATCGCTATGTTTATTTTAGATGTGAAGCTCGCCGCTTTATGCTTACTACTTCTACCTATCTTATATTATATTATTTATTTATATCGAAAGTTTAGTTCGAAAATCTATTCTGAATTACGAGAACTACTCGCTCAATTAAATGGAAAATTAAATGAATCGTTACAAGGTATGGGCATTATTCAAACGTTTCGCCAGGAAAAAAGAATGAGACAAGAATTTGCAGAAATTAATGAGGCTCATTATCAAGTAGGCATTAGAAACATAAAGATTGATGGATTGCTTTTACGGCCAGCAGTGGATTTAGTGTATATATTGGGACTAATTCTTATCATTAGCTTTTTTGGTATTACCTCAATGAAAACGACTGTTGAACTAGGCGTTTTATTTGCTTTTACAACTTATTTAAATCGTTTTTTTGAACCAATAAATCATGTAATGCAACAATTGAGTTTTTTCCAACAAGCTATTGTTTCAGCTTCTCGTGTGTTTACATTATTAGATGAAGATGAATTAGCTCCGAAGCAAGCATCTCATGAGGAGCTAAAAATCGAAGCAGGTAAAATTGAATTTCGTAATGTATCATTTTCCTATGATGGAAAGCAAGATGTGTTGAAAAATATTTCGTTTACGGCTAATCCTGGTGAGACAGTTGCCTTCGTTGGACATACGGGTAGTGGAAAAAGTTCAATTATCAATCTATTCATGCGGTTTTATGAATTTGAACGTGGGGATATCCTTATTGATCACCACTCGATTAAAAAGTTTAAAATGGATGAATTAAGAAGCAGGGTCGGACTTGTATTACAAGATCCATTTCTCTTTTATGGTACGATTAATGATAATATTAGATTGTATAACGATTCAATATCTGACGAACAAATTGTAGAAGCAGCAAAGTTTGTTCAAGCACATTCATTTATTGAAAAATTAAATGGAAAATACCAATACCAAGTAACAGAGCGTGGAACGACATTATCTAGTGGTCAACGGCAATTGCTTGCATTTGCTAGAACAATTGCAGTGAATCCGAAAATATTAATCTTAGATGAAGCAACGGCAAATATCGATACAGAAACAGAAGAGTTAATACAATCTTCTTTAGAAAAGATGCGAAAAGGTCGAACAACCATTGCGATTGCACATAGGCTTTCAACGATTCAAGATGCTGACCTAATTTGTGTTTTACATAAAGGAGAAATCGTAGAGCGGGGAAATCATCAAGAGCTTCTTGCCCAGAGGGGGTTGTATTATAAAATGTACTTACTACAAAATGGTTTATCAGACAATATGGTTGACATGATGCAGGAAAGTTATTAATCAATCATAATTCTGAAAAATAATCATTAGATTAAGAGATGTAGAAAGGATTATCATTAAAAAGGGGGAATATCGTTGACTGATGTTAATATCTTTTTAGCTTTTGGTGCTGGAGTATTAAGTTTTATTTCCCCATGTTGTTTACCCCTTTATCCAGCCTTTCTTTCGTATATTACAGGAATGAGTATCGGGGAGATAAAGGAAGAAAATGTCCTTCTACAAAGAAGAAGTTTCATACATACAATATTCTTCTTAGTTGGCTTTTCCATTGTTTTTATTGTGCTAGGGTTAAGTACAACATATTTTTATCGTTTATTTGTACAAAATATGGATTTAATCCGTAGAATAGGTGCGATTTTCATTGTTATTTTTGGCCTAGTCACTATCGGCATCCTAAAACCAGATTTTTTAATGCAGGAAAAACGTTTCAAATTTAAAAATAGGCCAAGCGGTTATATCGGCTCCTTTTTAATTGGTCTTGCTTTTGCTGCTGGGTGGACGCCTTGTATGGGTCCAATTCTTGGTGCGGTCATCGCGCTTGCTGCAACAAAGCCAGCTAGTGGGTTTATTTATATGTTCGCTTATATTTTAGGTTTTGCCGTTCCTTTTTTAGTGATGACTTTTTTCATTGGGAAAATGGAATGGATAAAAAAGCATAATGTAATGATGATGAAAATCGGTGGTACACTCATGTTGGTAGTTGGTGTCATGCTCTTTTTTGATTGGATGAATGTCTTCATTAGTTGGTTAACAATTTTCTTTGGTGGTTTTCAAGGTTTTTAATACTATTGTAGTTTGGAGGTTTTCTTTATAATGGGTAAGATTCTAATTGTAGATGATGCTAAGTTTTTAAGAATGACGATAGCAAAAGCGATTGAAAAAACGGGTCATGAAGTAATTGGAGAAGCACAAACTGGGAAAGAAGCAGTTGAATTGTACCCAACTTTAAAACCTGATTTAGTCTTTATGGATATCACGATGCCTGATATGGACGGTATTGAAGCGGTTAGAAAAATTAAAAAAGACTATCCTGATGCAAATGTGATTATGTGTTCAGCAATGGGACAACATAAGATGGTGTTAGAAGCAATCGAAGCTGGTGCAAAAGATTTCATCGTTAAACCTTTTGAGGAAGCAAGGATTATTGAAGCAATTGAAAAACATATATCGTTTTAGTTTAAAACAAGAATAAAAAGGGGCGATCAATTAAATCAGCCCCTTATAAATTAAAATAATATGATTATAGAAATAATTGTTCAAATTGATCTGTTTGGATGTTTAACTGAGCTAATTTTTTTCGTAAAAATTTATGATCTCGTTTTGGTGTTGCGATGATATATCCTCGAATAATTAAATCTAAATTTATTTTCTTCACATTTTCCTTTAAAGCAAGCTCTCCAATTTTCCCTTGAATTTTCTGCCGTGCAACATCTCGGAACAGTTCAGGAACGGGTGAGACTAACTCATTTAGAAAAGATAACTGTTCATCTGTCCATAAGTGTCTTGTTTGTTCAACATAATAAACTTCCCAATCCATATCGGACTTTCCATCTTCTTTTGGTAGTTTTTTTAAAAATTTTCGAAACATGAAAAACCCACCAATTCCAAGTAAAGTTGGAAGAATGATAATCCATATTAAAATAAACCATAAAAACCATCCCTCTAACATCGTTTTCACCCCTATTCATTTTCTACTTTTAACTAACAAGTCTTTTGTTTTATACTATAAGAAATAGAAGAACAATATAATTAAAGTTATATTTTCTTATTTTTAGATTTTTTATATTATAACAATGAATAAAAGAAACAAGCAAGAGGAAAATCTATATAGATATAAATACAAGGTTTAATAGTAAAAAACATAGTAAGTTAAATTCTGAAACTATTATTAACTAAGACGTTCGTGGGGTGTAAATATTTTGGATAAAATTGGAATTGATGCTGGAGGTAGTTTAATAAAAATTGTTTATAGCGAAAGAGAAAAATTACATTATAAAAAATACTCTATAAATGAAAAAGAAAAATTAAGTCAATGGTTACAATTTATTGCACCGTCAGTAAAAGTCAATATAACCGGTGGAATAAGTGTCTTACTGAAGGAAAATTATATAAAGAATGCAACGATAGTAGATGAATTTACCTCAATGGCGACTGGATCGCGCTATTTACTACAGATAGAAGAAAATCACGTACAGGGGGACTATATTTTAATTAGTATTGGTACGGGAACATCGATATATCATATTATGCAGTCGTCTTTTGAACGATTATTAGGTACGGGGATTGGTGGAGGGACGTTCATCGGCTTAGGATATTTGTTAACAGGGGAAAACAATTTTTATTCATTAGTTGAAAAAGCTGAGGAAGGAAATCGTGTGAACAGTGATCTACTTGTACAAGATATTTACGGTCATGAAAATACGCCTCTTATTGGTGAGTTAACTGCATCAAATTTCGGTAAAGCTCATTTAAACAATAAAGGTACGAATCATGATTATTTAGCAAGTACGATTCAAATGATTGCAGAAACATGCTTTTTACTTGCTAGCCAAGCAGCAATTAGTAAACAAATAGATAAACTAATGTTTGTCGGTAGTACATTGGAAGGGAATCGCTTATTAAAGCAAAAATTAATACAGTTTGGTCAAACGGCCAATTTTAAAGTTATCATTCCAACAGTAGGGGCCTATTGTGGAGCATTAGGTGCGTATGTTCATGATTAACTTTTAGTTATAAAAATGGATATAGGCCATCACCTATTTAATTTTAAATCATATAATAATCATACATTGTTTTGCTTTCGTTAAAGTATTTATAGATAGTCAAAAACACCTTTCGAGGAGTGGTATTTTGAAAGAAATAAATTACTATGCTGGAGGAAATACTGCAAAAGGTTTTGTTCATTTTTTTGAATCGAATTTTCAAGATTTAGAGCGGTTATTTATACTTAAAGGAGGACCGGGTACGGGAAAATCCACAATGATTAAGTCAATTGGAAATGAGTGGCGTGACAAAGGGTACGATCTTGAGTGGATTCATTGTTCCTCCGATGCTAAGTCATTAGATGCTTTCATCATTACTGAATTGAAAATTGGTATTGTCGATGGGACGAATCCCCATGCTCTTGAACCACAATATCCAGGTGTAGTTGAAGAGTATGTTGATTTAGGAGTAGCTTGGAATCGGGAGCAACTGTTAAAACGAAAAGAGGAAATAATCGATTTGACGAAAAAGGTCAGTAAGGGATTTCAAACTGCTTATCGTTCATTCCGTGAAGGATTAAAGGAACATGACAAATTGGAAGAAATTTATATAAGTCAAATGGATTTTAACCGTGCAAATAAGTTAACAAGTGAGTGGATTCAAAAATTAATCCAATATCCGTCAAAGCAAGGAAGAGGTATGACGAAGCACAGGTTTTTAGGTGCAAGCACACCCATTGGTCCAGTTGACTTTGTGGAAAGTATTACAGAAAGCTTAGAAATACGTTATTTTATAAAAGGTCGTGCTGGTACGGGAAAATCGACCATGTTAAAAAAAATTGTTGAAGTAGCAAAACATAACGGATATGATATTGAAGTCTATCATTGTGGTTTTGACCCGGATAGCTTAGATATGGTTGTTATTCGCGAGTTGAATTTTGCAATATTTGACAGCACAGCACCCCATGAATACTTCCCAACAAGAGAAAAAGACTACATTATTGATTTATATAAAGAAACGGTAGCAACGGGCACAGATGAAAAATATGCCAATCGAATACGTGAAACAACAAAAAAATATAAAGAAAAAATGAATGAAGGGATTCAACATTTGGCGAAAACGAAAGAAATCCGTGATCAACTTGAAGAAATCTATATAGAGGCAATGGATTTTACAATCGTTAATCAAATTCGTGATACAATTAATAATGAAATAAAGGGAATGGCACAAAAAAATAATTCATAAAGGGAGGGGGTATCCCCTTTTCTATACATATTTTTTTAATTCGTAAACTTACTGTAAAAGGAGGGATTTCTAGTGGACAACCGCGTGTCAGACGAGTTACTATCATGGATAAAATCAATATTAATAGCTCTTGTTGTTGTCTTTTTATGTCGGAAATTTTTATTTGTTCCATCAACGGTATATGGTGAATCGATGGAACCAACATTTTCTAGTCATGACCGGATTATTATCGGAAAAAATTCAGAAATTGAACGTTTTGATGTGATTGTACTGAATGCGCCTAATTCAGATGAGCAATACATAAAACGTGTCATAGGTTTACCCGGGGATAAAATTGAAATGAAAAATGACAATTTATATATTAACGGTAAAATTTATGACGAACCATATTTGAAAAGTATGAAAGCTGAACATAGAACTAGTAAAATTACCGAAGATTTTACATTAAAAGATCTAACTGGGGAAACTGTTGTTCCAAAAAATTCTTTGTTTGTCTTAGGCGATAATCGCTTAGTAAGTCGTGATAGTCGACGTTTTGGGTTTATTTCATTTGACCAAGTTGTTGGAGAAGTGAAATTTCGATTTTACCCTTTTGATGAGATAGGAAAACCAAACTAATTAATTGAGACTGGGACAAAACTCCAGTAAAATAAAAATTAAGGCGTTGGAGCTTACACTAAAAAGTGTAGACCCAACGCCTTTTTTGTCACAATTCTAGTAAACAAAAAGGGCACCTTTTGATAAAATTAAAGTGACGAAACAATAATTTTGGAGGTGCCCTTATGTTTAAACATTATAACATGAATCAAGTAGTTTTACCGCTAAATTTAGAAATTAAGTTGAAAGAAAACGATATTGCTTTTGCGATCAATGATCTTGTCGAGAGTATTCCCGAAGAAGCTTTCGAGGACTTCATACGACAAACCGGCCGTCCCGCGTATCATCCTCGTATGATGTTGAAAGTCATTTTGTGTGGATATACGCAATCCGTGTTTTCCGGCCGTAAAATAGAAGCTTTATTACAGGATAGTATCCGCATGATGTGGCTGGCTCAAGGACATGAACCTAGCTATCGCACCATCAATCGCTTCCGTTCTAATCCACTCATTGAAAACATCCTACGTGAATGCTTTGTCCAGTTCCGAAATCAGCTCGTGGAAAAGGAATTGATTGAAGAGGAAGCCATTTTTATTGATGGTACAAAAATTGAAGCAAACGCAAATAAGTTCACCTTTGTATGGCGGAAGTCCATTGAAAGATATAGTGATAAGCTAATTGAAAAGTCCAATCAACTGTATGATGAGCTGCTAGAGAAGGAGATCATCCCAGCAATAGAGCGAGAAAAGGAAGAGGAACTTTCCGTCAAAGAAATGGAAGAAGTAGTCGAAAAGTTAGACGAGAAAATCGAGGAATATAATAAAAAGATTGAAGTATCTGAAGTTGGGAGTGAACGGAAAAAGCTCCGTTCCGAACGCAAATTACCCATACAATCTCGGAAGCAATGGATGGATTACATTACTCGCAAACAAAAGTATCAAAACGATATGGAGATTTTCGGTGATCGCAATAGTTACTCAAAGACGGACCCAGATGCGACGTTTATGCGCATGAAGGACGACTACATGAAGAACGGTCAATTGAAAGCTGGTTACAATGTCCAAATTGCGACGGAAGGTCAATATGTGCTCGCTTACGATGTTTTCCCAAACCCGACCGATACACGCACTTTAATTCCTTTTCTCGACACGATTGAAGAAAACTTTTTCGAGCTTCCGGAATTCATTGTCGCGGATGCAGGATATGGTAGCGAACAGAATTATGAAGATATCATCGAGAATCGAAATCGAACGCCACTTATTACATACAATCAATATCGAAAGGAGAAGAAAAAGAAGCATAAGGACAACGCTTTTCATGTAGATAATTGGGAATATAATGAGGACGAAGATACTTTTCTGTGCCCAAATGGTCGGAAAGTACGATTTAGCCATCATTCCAAACGAACAGACAGGTACGGATTCACCCGTGAATTTAAAGTGTACGAGTGTGAGGACTGTTCGGATTGTCCACTCCGCGATTTATGCACGAAAGCAAAAGAAGGGAACAACCGAAAAGTCTACATAAATGAAAAGTGGGAGTCCCAAAAAGAATATGTACGTACGAAGCTTTCAGACGAGAAAACTGGTGAAATTTACGGAAAACGTAAAATTGATGTAGAACCAGCGTTCGGTTTTCTGAAGGCTAATTTAGGTTTCACTCGTTTTTCCGTCAGAGGAAAACAGAAAGTGAAAAATGAATTAGCCTTTGCGTTGATGGCGGTGAATATGAGAAAAGTCACCGCCATCAGCGGTAAAATAGTGACGAGAAATGGAAAAACCCCACAAAAAAAGGTTCCAAGCAAATTTTTTATTGCCTGGAACCTTTTTATATACTACTTTTGGCTAGTTATGTCCCAGCCTCTATTTAGTTCTAATCTAAATTTGATTTTTGTCATTGAGCGGCTTTCTGTTCAGTTTTTACTTCATCTTCATGTTCCATTACATAAAACTTTTGGATAGGGGAAGCAACTTCAATATTTTCTTCTCGTAAGATTTCCATTACCTTTAAATTAATATCTTCTTTAATTGCTAAAAATTCCTTTGATACCGTTGTACTTACAAAGTAACTAAATAGTAATTCTAAACTTGTTTCAGATAGTTTATCTAATGTGACAACTACCGTATCTGATTGAACAGCTTCTTTATTTTTAATATAGTCTTGTAAACGATGAATCGCATGTTCTAGTTTTTCACTAGACGTATTCGTTGCAATTCCTAATCGAAACTCTACTTTTTTTCTTTCCACTTTACTAAAGTTCGTAATGTTTGATGAAGCTAATATAGAGTTAGGAACGGTTACGAGTGCTTGATTATCTGTTCGAATGATTGTACTTCGAAAAGTGATATCTTCTACTGTTCCTTCAACATTGGACGTCGATACATAATCTCCAATGGAAAAGGGCTTTTCGAAAATAATGACAACACCACCAAGAAAGTTTTTTATTACATCTTGGGCGGCTAAAGAAATTGCTAATCCCCCGATCCCTAGCCCTGCTACTAAACCACTAATACTATAGTCAAATTCTTGTAGTATCACACTGAAACTAATTAAAATAATAATAAATCTTAAAGCCTTCGATAAAAATGGGATTAAGATTTGGTCGATTTCTAAATTCATTCGGTTATTTAACTTGTGAAATAATGCAGATGATGTTGAAGACACATTGATTAATCCCCAAGTAATTAAAATAATAATCGATGATCGGTAAATATCTAAAAACAACGGATTTTTTGGATTAATATAAGGAAAATAATGTGCTGCTACATAAATCCCTATAACAACGAATAACCACCGTAAAGGTTTTTCAAATGAAAGCCATACGAAAGTGAGAAAATCTGTCGGAGTCTTTTTTGTTATTTTTAAAATGAACTTAAAGACATATTTACTAAATAACTTCCGAAAAACTAGAAAGAGAAGAAATATACCGACTGCTGTTAATGTGGATATTAACGAATCGTTATCAAGCAATACTTGCCAATCCATGTAAGAAAACTCCTTTGCGTTTATAAAAGTTGTAGCTTATTTGTATGATAATAGTTTAGCATGAATTTCGTTATTCATCTATTTTAAATAATTTAGGGAGCAAGCCTTGTCCGTTTCCTTTCGCTTGCATATTGTATTAGTGTAAGAGAAAGGAGGTGCTGTCATTGAGTAACTACGGTCATAGCGGTGGAGGTTCAGGATACCACTCTGGTTTCTTTCTAATTGTTATTCTCTTTATCCTATTGATTATTGTTGGCTCTTCTTATGTAGGTTAATAATCTAGGATAGCTAAAAGGAAGGTTACCTATATTTAGGTGCCTTCCTTTAAAATTTCTTTCGTCTACGATAGGTTGTTTGTTATAATTCAGTAGAGGTGAAATAAATGCATAAGCAGGAAGTTTTAATGAAAGAAACCATTTCGGTAAAAACTGCTCTCGTTTTCCCACAAGACACAAATATGCATGGGACTTTATTTGGAGGAAAATTACTTTCATACATAGATGATATTGCGTCAATTTCTGCACTGCGATTATGTCGAACGGCTGTCGTAACAGCTTCTATCGACTCTGTAGACTTTATTAAACCGATTCGACAAGGAGATGCCGTTACGTTACAAGCAATGGTTACATGGACTGGAACCTCTTCAATGGAAGTTTTGGTAAAAGTGACATCAGAAGATTTAAAAACAGGTGAGAGTTCGCTTGCAGCCCTTTCTTTTCTTACATTTGTTTCTTTAAACGAAGAGGGAAAACCAATGCCAGTACCTAAAATTATCCCGGAAACAGATGAAGAGCAATGGTTATTTGAGACTGGTGAAGAACGAGCGAGATACCGAAAAACAAGAAGATTTCAAAGTAAAGAACTTATTAAATTCTTTTCAAAGTAAAACTTTTTCTATCTATATCGGGTTTATGTAAGGAGAAATGTATGATGCGTTGTAATTGGGTTACAGAAGATCCACTTTATATCGAATATCATGATCATGAGTGGGGTCAGCCAGTATACGATGATCGAATGCTCTTTGAAATGTTGACATTGGAAGGGGCTCAAGCAGGTCTCAGTTGGATAACGATATTGAATAAAAGAGAACAGTACCGTAACGCATTTGATTCCTTCCATATTGAAAAAGTAGCTTGTTATGATGAAAACAAGGTTCAAGCTTTATTACTGAATAAAGGGATTATTCGTAATGAGAAAAAGATTAGATCTACTATTAACAATGCAAGACAAATGACGAAAATTCAAAATGAGTTTGAATCTTTTTCAAACTATTTATGGAATTTTGTTGATGGCGAGCCTATTATCAATCATTGGAAAATGAATATAGAAGTACCCACACAAACAAAACTTAGTATGAAAATTAGTAAGGATCTAAAAAAACGTGGATTTACTTTTGTTGGTCCAACCATTATTTATTCCTATATGCAAGCAGTCGGTCTTGTCAATGATCATATTTTAACTTGTTTTTGTCATCCGGAAAATCTTTAGGTAAACACCCATTTCCTCTAAGCCAAGCACCTATAAACGGTATTTTTCATATTCATATGGTGTATTGATAATGAGGAGGTATGGAATAATGAATCAGTTTTTTAACCCTTACAGTGAAGAAGAATTAGCAAGGCAACAGTATGGTGGCTGGTATGGTGGTCAACACCACGGTCATTTTGGGCATGGACCTGGGTATGGACACGGATTTTATGGCCATCATCACCATGGATATAATCCATATCCAATGAATTGGGGATACGGTTATCCACAACATCAGGGTGGCTGGTATGGAACAGGTCCGACTTACGGTTATGGAACAGGCCATGGTGGGTCAGGATATTGGTACTAAAAAATTGATTATAAAAGTGAGAGGAAGCGTTGAAAGAACCGCTTCCTTTTCTTATGTAATAGTATTATATAATGATAACACTTCAAGTATGTTAGGTGGATCATTGAAATCGTATTCATTGTGTATTTTCATAGGTTTATTTGTAAGTAAAAAATCTTGACACCATTTTTGAATTATGATGTAATTATTATACAATAATTCTTTTTTTATTGTTTTATACTACAACAGACTAAAAATGAAAAATGCTTAATCTGAAAAGAGCGGGGGAACCAATCGTACAAGTTATGTACATGGGGTGAATCCTTTTAAAAAGGTAGGGTTATTCCTAGACCCGAATCCGTCAGCTAACCTCGTAAGCAATTGGGAAGATTTCTTGACTAAATACAGGGCTTCCACTGTATTTTTTTATTTTATAAGTCTCCCTCCAATTGAATTAAGCATTTCACTCAAACAATTCATCTAGTACACTTTTTCCTATTTGCAAGGTTTTTAAATTTTAAATTTACAATTTATTGATTAAAGGAGGAATTTTATTGAAATTATCAACTAAAATAATATTTTCACTGATATTAGGTGCTGTTGTAGGTATTTTAATGAATATATATACAGGAAATATTTTCCCGTATATTGATCAATATTTATTTAGTCCACTAGGTTCAATTTTTCTAAACTTAATTAAAATGCTAGTTGTTCCTTTAGTATTTTTTTCACTTGTCATCGGTGTTACAGGTCTCGGTGACCCTAAGCAACTTGGTAGAATTGGAATTAAGGCGATTAGTTATTTCCTTTTGACAACTGCCCTTGCCATTATCATTGGAATCGGACTAGCCTATATATTTCAACCAGGTAAGGTTAGTGAGTTTAATTTAGACAATGTTACATATAAAGCTAATGATGCTCCTCCTGTAATGGATTCACTATTAAATATTATTCCTACGAATCCAATTCAAGCATTTGCTGAAGGTGATATGTTACAAATTATTACTTTTAGTGTCTTTGTAGGATTTGCTTTAACAGTTCTTGGCGACCGAGTAAAAGGTGTAACCCGCCTTTTTGAACAAGGTAATGAAATCATGATGTACTTAGTTAGTCTTGTAATGAAGTTTGCTCCATATGGTACATTTGGATTAATTGCATCTGCTATTGGTAAACAAGGATTTGATGCGATGAAAGCGATGGGCGTCTATATGTTCGTTGTTCTTCTAGCGTTATTAATTCATGCAGTTGTAACCTACGGAAGTACAATTGGTTTCATTGCAAAACGAAGCCCAGTTCAATTTTTCAAAGAATTTTTCCCAGCAATGTTGGTTGCATTCAGTACCTCAAGTAGTAGTGCAACACTCCCAATATCTATGGACGTCGCCCAAAGGAAATTGGGAGTTCCAAAATCAATCAGTAGTTTTGTTCAACCATTAGGTGCGACAATCAACATGGACGGGACAGCAATTATGCAAGGGGTCGCAACGATATTTATTGCACAAGTTGTTGGTGCAGATTTAACATTAGGTCAGCTAGTAACGGTTGTTTTAACTGCAGTTCTTGCTAGTGTCGGAACCGCAGCAGTTCCTGGTGTCGGTCTTGTTATGTTGGCAATGGTGCTTCAATCGGTAAACTTACCAGTGGAAGGAATTGCACTTATTATCGGGATTGATCGTTTGTTAGATATGGCACGAACTGTAGTGAATTCGACAGGTGATGCTGCCTGTGCTGTGATGATTACCGAATTAGAAAAAAGAAAAAAAGGTGGAGTAATAAGTCAGCAAGATGATGAATTAGTTAATAATGAAAGTATATCTGTTTAAAATTTTAACCTATAGCAATTGCGCTATAGGTTTTTTGGATTTTAGGATAAGAAAGTATAAATATCTTAATTTCCAAATTTCTAATGTTTTAACTTATTAGAAAACCCGATGGTTGCCGAGTTTTCTTTACTGAACTCAAGGCGCTCTTTTCACCTAAAGGTTTGAGACCTGAATTTTCTTTATTAAAAAAATATTATTATTTCTTATTGAAAAAAATACGCCATCTGTTATAATATAATTAAAATTCGCAACATACCACCTAGTATGTTGCGTGTCATTAATGGATGGGAGGAATTTCGGGTGAATTTTTCATATTCTAATAAGGTGATAGAATTACGTGAGAAGTTAATTCAATTTATGGAGGAATTTGTATACCCAAATGAAAGGGTTTACAAAGAGCAGCTTAACGAACATGGTAATCGTTTTTCTTCGATTCCGCCAATTATGGAGGAATTAAAAGAAAAAGCAAAAGCAGAAGGTTTGTGGAATTTATTTCTACCAGATAGTGAATATGGAGCAGGTTTATCAAATTTAGAATATGCACCTCTTTGTGAAATAATGGGTCGATCTATGATTGGGCCAGAAGTGTTTAACTGCAATGCACCAGATACAGGAAACATGGAGGTCCTCGTACGTTATGGATCCGAGGAGCAGAAAGAGAGATGGTTAAAGCCCTTGCTAGCGGGAGAAATTCGTTCCTGTTTTTCAATGACGGAACCAGATATAGCTTCGAGTGACGCGACGAATATTTCTACAAGCATTGTTCGTGATGGCGATGAATATGTTATAAATGGGAAAAAGTGGTGGTCATCTGGTGCAGGAGATCCAAGGTGTAAAATTGCGATTGTCATGGGAAAAAGTGACCCTCATGCACCTAGACATGAGCAACAATCAATGATACTCGTACCGTTAGATGCCCCTGGGGTGAAAATTGATCGAATGCTACCTGTTTTTGGCTATGATGACGCTCCACATGGCCATGCTGAAATTACATTCGATAATGTTCGCGTGCCAGCAGAAAATATTATATGGGGTGAAGGTAAAGGATTTGCCATTGCCCAAGGGCGCCTTGGTCCTGGTCGTATCCACCACTGTATGCGCTTAATAGGTTTAGCTGAACGTGCATTGGAGGATTTATGCAAACGTGTTAATGAAAGAGAAACATTTGGTAAGAAACTTGCACAACAAGGTGTCATTCAAGAGTGGATTGCTGATTCACGAATTGAAATAGAACAAGCGCGGCTTCTTACATTAAAAGCAGCTTATATGATGGATACTGTCGGGAATAAAGAAGCAAAAACGGAGATTGCAATGATTAAAGTTGTGGCACCAAACATGGCATTACGGGTTCTTGATCGAGCAATTCAAGCTTTTGGAGCAGCAGGTATTAGTGACGATTTTACACTAGCTTACCATTGGGCAAATGCTCGTACTTTACGGATTGCGGATGGTCCCGATGAAGTTCATCGACGCCAAATTGCTAGATTAGAATTAAAAAAATATTTATAATAAAAATTTTGGAGGTATAAATATGGGAGTTTTTGACCTATTTAAATTATCTGGAAAAACAGCAATTGTAACAGGTGGAGGGAGAGGACTTGGAGCTCAAATAGCAGAAGCTTTTGCAGAAGCTGGTGCCAACGTAGTCATTTGCTCTCGAAAACTCGAACAATGTCAAGAAAAAAGTGAAGAATTAAAAAGTAAGTATGGTATAGGTTCGATCGCACTGGCATGTGATGTTAGTAAACTTGAAGATGTTAAAAAAGTTGTAAATGAAACAGTAGAACAATTTGGAACTATTGATATTTTAGTCAACAACAGTGGGGCGACGTGGGGAGCACCCGTTACTGAAATGCCGATTGAAGCGTGGGAAAAAGTAATTAATGTCAATGTTACTGGTACATACTTAATGAGTGTAGAAGCAGGAAAGGTTATGATTAAACAAAACAGTGGTAAAATTATAAATATCGCCTCTGTCGCCGGTTTTGGTGGAACGAATCCTGAAGTGATGGATACGATTGGTTACAACACAAGTAAAGGTGCGGTTATTACTTTTACAAAAGATTTAGCAGTAAAGTGGGGTAAATATAATATACATGTAAACGGGATTGCTCCTGGATTTTTTCCAACAAAAATGTCTAAAGGGTTAATCGAAAAAGGTGGAGATAAAATTATAGGAAATACACCTTTAAATCGATATGGCAGTGAAAATGACTTAAAAGGTGCAGCATTGTTTTTAGCATCAAATGCATCTGATTTCGTTACTGGGGAAATTATTAAAGTCGATGGTGGATCGAGTGCCTATGCATAAATCATGTAAAAGGTTGGAAGGATGTGATAAATTATAAGTAAGAAATTTACTAGTGAGGAAGAGAAAAAATGAAAGATAAAATAATTGAAAAAAGCATTGAATTATTTGAAAAAAAGGGATTTAGTTCAACATCTATTCAAGATATTGTTGATGAACTAGGTGTAACGAAAGGTAGTTTCTATTATTATTTCTCTAGTAAAGAACAATTGTTAATGGACATACATGATGAATATATTAACAATCTTCTAGAAAGACAAAGAATAATATTAGAAGATCAAACGCTAACCTCAAAAGAACAACTAATCGGGATGATTGAAGTATCAATTGATGATATTATTGAAAATGGACCCCGAGCACGTGTTTATTTTCGCGAACTACGCCACTTAACAGGTGAAAATTTAACAAAAATAAAAGAGAAGAGAAAGCAATTCCGTATCAATGTTGAAACTGTAGTAAAACGTGGGATGGACGAAGGAATTTTCAAAAATGAAATCCCATCTGATATAACAGCTTTAGGAATCATTGGACTAGCAAATTGGAGTTATAATTGGTATAAACCGGAAGGTGAAATTTCACCAAAACAATTAGTAAATATATATGCTCAAATAATTTTAGAAGGTCTGTTAAACTAAAAAAGTAATTGTATAACAATTCGGATAATTACTTGCATTTATCTTAATCATTAACATACTAACTGGTTGGTATGTTAAATTTGAAGGGCGAGTGATAGATTGTAAATTATCTCGCCCAAATAAAGAAAACTTAGGGACGCTCGAGCTTTTAAGCACCAAATAGACTAGCGTTCTCTAAAAAGAGAGGGAGTTTTTCGGCTTTGATGCAGCTGCTAGAGCCTTTCTTGTGCGCTTAAGCGCACAAGAAAATTGGAAATTAGAAAATTTATACTTTTCTATTAGTCAACGAAAATTAAATGAATGAAGGTGGGAAAGTGAGTACATCATATCGTGACACGATTGTCGTTCGTAAAGGAGAAGAACTGAATGAAAAGGTTTTATCTCGTTTTATTCGAGAAAATCTTCCTATGATTCCAAATGGAGAATTAGAAATTGAACAATTTGGAGCAGGACATTCAAATTTAACTTATTTATTACGGATTAGTGAATGGGAAGCAGTATTGAGGCGCCCACCACATGGACCAGTTGCACCGAAAGCTCATGATATGCAGCGTGAATATCAGATATTGGCTAGTCTTCATGCATATTATCCAACAGCACCAAAACCATATTTATTTTCCGATGATCACACAATTGTAGGGAGTCCATTTTTTATTATGGAAAGAAGAACTGGTATTGTTGTTGATACGGATTTCCCTGAGTGGGTAATATACACACCACAATTAGGAAAGAAACTTTCTGAAATAATGGTCGATAAATTAGTTGAATTGCATCGAATCGATTATAATAAGACGGTTTTAAAAGATATGTCAAAACCAGAAGGCTTTATGGAACGCCAAGTTACTGGATGGACGAAGCGATATGAGCTTTCAAAAACGGATGAAGTCGTTGGTGTTGACGAATTAACAAAATGGCTTATCAATAATATCCCGACATCCCCTGAACCTACAATTATCCATTATGATTATAAATTAAATAATGCTATGTTTTCTCCTGATTTTAACGAAATGGTCGGATTATTCGACTGGGAAATGACAACTGTTGGCGATCCTTTTGCAGATCTCGGAGCAGCACTTAGTTATTGGATGGAAGAGCGTGATCCCGATGTCTTAAAACAATCTTTTGGTGGAAAGTCAATAACTACAAGAGAAGGGTTTTATAGTCGTGAACAATTTATTGAAGCATATGCAAAAAAGAGTGGTCGTGATCTAACGAATATCCATTTTTATTTAACATTTGCTTATTTTAAATTAGCTGTTATTTGTCAACAAATTTATTATCGATATAAAAAAGGGCAAACAAACGATGAGAGGTTTGCAAAATTCGATTTACAAGTAAAAAGCTTGATACATCATGCTTTGAATTACAGTAAAGGTGTGTGATGGAGTGAAAATTCATACGCTCTTAAAAAAAGAGGAAATTGATTCAGTACAAATGAACAAGGATAAAATTGCCGTAGTTTTTGATGTACTACTAGCTACTTCAACAATAACAGCTTGTTTTTATTATGGTGCTAACCGAGTCATTCCTGTTATGGACGGAAATGAGGCATTAGTAGAGGCTAAAAATATCCAAGATCGGGAAGTTGCACTTGTCGGTGAATATAATGGAGTAACCATTGAGGGATTTCTAGACCCTTTACCATCTATCCTACAGCGTCAAGTATTGGGAAAAGATGTCATTCTTTCAACTACGAATGGAACTGTAGCGATAAGGAAATCTTCTAGTGCGAAAGAGGTATATATTGCCTCACTACTGAACGGAAATACTGTTTGCGAGCATATTGCTAAACAATATAATGGAGAAACCATTATTGTCGTTTGTTCCGGATCTTCAAATACGTTTTGTTTAGAAGATTTTTATGGTGCTGGTTATTTTATTTCACAGTTAATAAAAACTATAGGAATTGAAAATGTAGAATTAACAGATAGCTCGCTTGCAGCAACATTATTTTATGAAAATAGAGCTCATGAATCACTACAAATTTTAACGAAGTCTCGTGTTGGAGCTAATCTTAAAAAATATCATTATGAATATGACCTTTCATTTGTTAGTCAACAAGGTGTATTGCCACTAGTCCTTAAGTTAGAAGATAAGAAATATATAACATCAGTGACAAATTCAGTAATAAAACCTTTATAAAGAAAACTCAGGGACGTAAGAGCCTTCAGGCGAAACGAGACCCGTAGTTCGCCGAAAAAGCTTTTTTTGGCTGCGATGTAATGCAGCTAGAGCATTCCTTGTGCGTTTTTTAGCGCACAAGGAATGTTGAAATTGAAAAATATTTACTTTTCTATTAGCAAAAAAATTTTTAGTGAGGAGGAACCATATGAACTCATTACATTATAAATATTGGCCAGCGCGCTTATCGAAGACATTAACAATCCCTGAAATAACTTTAGTTGATAACTTAATAATAACTGCAAAGAAGTATCCGAATAAAATTGCTATCCATTATTACGGAAAAGAATATACGTATAGGCAACTACTGCAAGAGGTTGAAAATCTGGCAGGTTATTTACAAAAGAAACTTAGTGTAGACGCAAATGATAAAATTTTATTATTTATGCAAAACTCTCCTCAATTTATCATTAGTTTCTTTGCAATCTTACGGGTACGTGCTGTTATTGTACCTATTAATCCGATGAGTACAACGAAAGACTTAGAATTTTATCTTAAAGATTGTGAAATTAAACATGCTTTCGTTAGTCAAGAGTTATATGAAAAAGTAGCACCATTAAAAGGGAAAACCGCATTAAAAAATATTATTATTGCAACTTATTCAGACTATATCAATATAAAAGAAGCAATCGGTCAAATCCCCGATGAAGTTGGGGCACCTAGAATTCCATCGATTGAAGATACTTCTTGGCATGAAGCAATGTCAGCAAATGTTGTCCCATCTACATATGTTGGTGAAAGTGATGACATTGCTGCAATTCCTTATACGTCAGGTACGACAGGGTTGCCGAAAGGGTGTGTCCATACAAATAAAACAATACAAGCAAATACGGTTAGTGCTTATCATTGGATGAACGTAACTGCTGATGCTGTAACATTAACAACTCTACCTCTATTCCATGTTACAGGCCTTATTCATAGTATGCTTACACCAATCTATGCTGGAAGCACCCTCGTTTTATTAACTAGATGGGACCGAGAATATGCAGCTAAAGCTATTGGAGAGTTTCAATGTACTCATTGGGTTAATATAAGTACGATGCTAATTGACTTTTTATCTAATCCAAATTTAGAAAAATACGCTCTCGAATCTTTACAAGTCATCGGTGGAGGTGGAGCTACTCTACCTCAAGCTGTCGGTGAGAACCTATTTAAGCGAACTGGATTACGCTATGTTGAAGGGTTTGGATTAACAGAAACAATTTCTCATACGCATTTCAACCCACCAGATCGGCCAAAATTACAATGTCTTGGTATTCCTTCATTTAATACAGATGCTCGAGTTATAGATATTGGGACAGGTAAAGAGCTTGAACCAAATGAAGAAGGTGAACTTGTTGTTCACGGACCCCAAGTATTTAAAGGATATTATCAACGAGAAGAAGAAAATAAAGAAGCATTCATTGAGATTGATGGAAAAAGATTCTTTAAAACAGGGGATATTGTAAAAATGGATGAAGAAGGATACTTTTTTATTGTTGATCGATTAAAGCGAATGATAAATGCAGCTGGTTTTAAAGTTTGGCCAACAGAAGTGGAATCAACTCTTTATGAACACCCGGCAGTTCAACAAGCTTGTGTTGTTAGTGCCCCAGATTTAAAACGTGGAGAAACAGTGAAAGCTTATGTCATTTTAAAGGAGAGTTATAGAGGGAGAATCACTGAGAAAGAAATAATTGAATGGTCAAAACAAAAATTAGCGAATTACAAGTATCCGAGAATTGTAGAATTTCGAGAACAATTTCCAACGACGAGTAGTGGAAAAATCTTGTGGAGAGTTTTACAAAAAGAATCAATGGAGGAAACACCAACTTCTTAATTAAGTTAAAAAAATATTAATATAACGTTTTAACTTTCTATGACATGATTCCAAGATTTGTCTTTTTATTCAAAGCATGAATTGAGTACTAAATGAATAACTATTATATGGTACAATACATCAAATGTCAGACTGATATGTAAGCGTTATCTATTAATCTATTATGGAGGTTGGTATAATGGAAAAAATTTGGTATAAGCATTACCCAAAACATATTCGTACAGAAATCGAAATCCCAAATAAGTCATTACCTGAAATGTTGATGGATACAATCAAGAAATTCCCAGAAAATAAAGCATTATATTTTTTCGGGCAAGAAATGAGTTATCGTAAATTAGGTGAACTAGTGGGGGCATTTGCTTCTTGCTTACAACAAGATGGCCTAGAAAAAGGAGATCGAATAGCAATTATGCTACCAAACTGTCCTCAATATGTAATTAGTTACTATGGGATTTTACAAATGGGTGGAATTGTGACTCAAGTAAACCCCATGTACACTCCTAACGAACTAGAGTATATATTAAAAGATTCCGGAGCAAAGGCGATTGTTATTTATGAACCACTCGTCCCTGTGCTGAAACAAGTGATTACCAATACATCAGTAAAACGTGTGATTACTGTTAATTTTGAAGGAAAAGATGAAGAAAATGAATTTTCTACTGAGTTTTCTACGTTCTTAAAGTCTGTCAAAAAACCACCAAATCCAGTTTCTATTCATGTTGAGGATGATGTTGCGGTTTTACAATATACAGGCGGAACAACGGGTCGTTCGAAAGGTGCCATGCTTACCCATCGAAATCTCCTTGCTAATGTTATGCAATGTTTTGAGTATTTTCGTGACGTCATCAAGCCAGGACAGGAGCGCTTTTTAACTGTCATTCCTCTGTTTCATGTATATGGAATGAGCTCATGTATGAATTTAGCAATCTACACTGGTGCATTAAGTATTATGTTACCAAGATTTGATATTGAAGAAGTATTACAAACGATAAAAGTTACGCAGCCAACATCGTTCCCAGGAGTACCGACGATGTATATTGGCTTAATTAATCATCCAAAAGTTGGTGAATACGGGCTAAATAGTATTACTATTTGTAATAGCGGAAGTGCACCCATGCATGTAGAGCTATTGAATTTATTTGAAAATAAAACTGGAGCTCAAATTCTAGAAGGATATGGGCTATCGGAAAGTTCACCAACAACGCACTGTAATCCATCGTTTGGTCCAAGAAAGCCAGGTAGTGTCGGAATAGGTGTTCCATCAACCGATTATAAAATTGTTGATCTTGCTACAGGAACAACGGAGTGCAAACCAGGTGAAACAGGAGAACTTATAATAAAAGGTCCACAAGTTATGAAAGGTTACTGGAATATGCCAGAGGAAACAGAGAATACATTAAGAGACGGTTGGCTATATACAGGGGATATTGCTTCTATGGATGAAGATGGTTTTGTCTATATTGTTGACCGTAAAAAAGACATGATTATTGCGAGTGGGTATAATGTTTATCCACGAGATGTAGAAGAAGTAATTTACCAACATCCTGCAATTCAAGAAGCAGTAGTTGTCGGAGTTCCGGATGAATATCGTGGTGAGACAGTTAAAGCGGTTGTTGTTTTAAAACAAGGTGAACAAGTTACAGAAGACGAACTTATTCGTTATTGCCGTGAGAAACTAGCAGCATTTAAAGTGCCTAGAATCGTTGAATTTAGAAGTGAATTACCGAAAACGAGCGTTGGAAAAATTCTACGCCGAAAAATAAAAGAAGATTCCACAAAAGTATCTGAATAGTTAAAATGTTGAGGAGAGGGATAGAAATATGAGTATCGAAAATGTAAAAAATGTTGCAGTCATTGGTGCAGGATCTATGGGACATCAAATAGCAATGCTAAGCGCTCTTGGTGGTTTTGAAACTGTTCTTCAAGATATTAATGAGAAAGCTTTAGAAAAAGCAATTGATATGTTAGAACAACGAATGAATGACTGGGTAAATAAAGGAAAACTGTCTGAAGAACAAAGACGATTAGCCTTCCAAAAATTACGAACGACGACAGAAATCAAGGAGGCTGCACAAGATGCTGATCTAGTGATCGAAGCAGTTGTTGAAAAACTCGATGTGAAAAGAGAAGTATTTAAGTTACTAGATCAATATGCACCGAGTCACACGATTTTAGCATCGAATAGTTCTTCTATTGTCAATTCCAAAATTGCAACTGTAACAAACCGTCCCGAAAAAATACTAAATATGCACTTTTTCTTCCCTCCACTTGTTATGGATTGTGTAGAAGTGGTGAAAAGTGAAGAAACATCTGATGAGTCCGTTCAAATTGCGATGGATTTTTGTAAAAAAATTGGTCGTACCGGTGTACTACTTGAGAAAGAAATTTATGGCTTTATTGCGAATCGTTTATTGTTCGCCCTTTCAAATGAAGCCGTTTACTTATATGAAAATGGATATGCAGACTTTAAAGATATTGATTTAATTGCTAAAAAAGCATTAGGCCACCCAATGGGTCCATTTGAATTAATGGATTTATCCGGTATTGATGTTGGATATTATGCCAATATGGAACTGTATAAAGAAACACAAGACCCGAAAGACAGACCAGCAAAATGTGTCGAGGAAAAAGTAAAAGCCGGGGAGCTTGGTAGAAAAACGGGTAAGGGATGGTATGACTATCGGAAAGAGGTGATTTCTCGATGAGTCTTGTTACGTGGAAGAAAGAGGAAGGAATTGCAGTAATAACAATTGATAACCCACCTTTAAATGTATTGAATCAGCAAGTACAAAGAGACTTAAAAACAATTATTGAAAAAATCAAGACGGATAAAGAAGTTGTTTGTGTTGTTTTGACAACAGCAGGTAACCGGGCATTTATTGCTGGTGCTGACATTAAAGAGTTTCCAAACATGATGGGGAATCCAGCAATGCGGGAAAATGTTATGTATATGCATGATTTGTTAAACCGAATAGATGATCTTTCTAAACCGACCATTGCTGTTTTAGACGGCTTAACTCTTGGTGGTGGGTGTGAACTCGCCCTTACGTGTGATATCCGTATTGCTGAAAAACAAGTACAAATTGGTTTTCCTGAAATTAATTTAGGACTATTTCCTGGTGGAGCAGGAACTCAAAGACTACCAAGGTTAATTGGTGAAGCAAAAGCAAAAGAAATGATGTTTACCGGTGACCCAATTTCTGCAGAGGAAGCACGAAACTTAGGTCTTGTTAACCGGGTCGTGGAACAAGGGAAATCTTACGTGGCAGCGATGGAACTGGCGAGAAAGATTGCTAGTAAGTCGTTACCTGCTTTATCAAGAATAAAATTAGCCGTTGATCGCGGTCTTGAACTAAATTTAATGGAAGGTGTCCAATACGAGGCTACACTTTTTGAAGAAGTATTCCAAACAGAAGATATTAAAGAAGGTGTTGCTGCTTTTATTGAAAAGAGAAAGCCGAAATTTAAACACCAATAGTTTTTCGTAAGACAGATAAAGATAAAATTTATAGCCTTCTTCAAAGCAAAAGACTATTTTAACGATGAAGAAGGCTCTTTTATAGCATTTATTTGTTCGGAGGTGTTGTTATGGGGGATTCGGTTTTGAGAAAGAGTTGGCCAGAATGTATTCCAAATGAGATTAAATACCGTTTAGGTGAGAAACCATTGCATGAATATTTAATAATAAATGCGAGTGAAATACCTAATGAAGTGAGCTATATTTTTTATGGAAATGAGATAACGTGGAAACAATTATGTAATTCATCTCTTAAGTTTGCTAGTTTTCTAGAAACAAAAGGTATTACAAAAGGAGACCGTGTAGCGATATATATGCAAAATTGTCCCCAATATTTAATTGGCCATTATGCGATACAAATGATTGGTGCCATTGTTGTTCCCTTGAATCCAATGTATAAAGCAGCCGAATTACAGTATTCAATAGAGGAAGTAAAAATAAAAGCGATTATAGCTAGCCAGGAACTTTTCGGTGAATTAGAAAATATCGTAGGCAAAACAGAAACCCTTGAATTTGTCATAACAACGAATTACCGTGATTTTCTAAGTGAACAAGTAACTTTACCAATCCCGAACGAACTTAATCTAAAAAAGCAGAAAATACGAAGCACATACGATATGTTGGAAGCGATTCATCTTTCTAAGCCGTTAGCTAAAACAGCTGAAATTAATATTTGGGAAGATGTTTCATTAATGGTATTTACATCAGGAACAACTGGGCGACCAAAAGCAGCGATGTTAACATACGGCAATGCTTTATTTAAAACAGCAGCCACTGTAAATACATACCAAATTGATAGAAGAGACCGTACATTAGCTACAGCACCCCTTTGCCATATAGCAGGTATGGTTATGGGGGTTAATATCCCCGTTTATTCCATAACAACATGTGTACTACTTACAAGATTTGATATCGAAGCAGCTATTCAAGCGATTGAAAAATATAAGATTAACAAACTATATACAATCGCATTAATGAATGCAGCTATTCTATTCTATCCGGGAATTGAAAATCGGGATTTGACCTCGCTTGAATTGAATTTTGCAACAAGCTTTGGGATGAATGTTGATGAGAAACTAGCAAACGCATGGAGTAAATTAACTGACGGTTGTTTGTTATTTGAAGCTTCGTATGGTTTAAGTGAAACCCATACATGCGATACATTTA
This sequence comes from Bacillus andreraoultii, assembly GCF_001244735.1. Classification (GTDB taxonomy): domain Bacteria; phylum Bacillota; class Bacilli; order Bacillales; family Caldibacillaceae; genus Caldifermentibacillus; species Caldifermentibacillus andreraoultii. The sequence continues at coordinate 2,002,098 of NZ_LN868937.1, read as the reverse complement.
TGCCTATCAATAAGATTAAATATGGTTCTTGCGGAATTGCTACGTATGATACAGAAATAAAAATCGTTAATCCCGAGACAGGAGAAGAATTGTTAGCTGGAAATCAAGGTGAAATTATCATAAAAAATCCAGGAGTTTTTAAAGGGTATTTGAACCGTCCAGAAGCAACCGCGGAAACTTTACGTGATGGCTGGGTACATACCGGTGATATCGGAAAATTAGACGAAGATGGCTATTTATTTTTTCTTGGACGAGTGAAAGAAATGATTAAATCTTCAGGTTATAGTGTATTCCCAGAGGATGTTGAGGCTTTAATAAGTCTTCATGAAGCGGTGTTACAAGTAGCTGTCATTGGTGTGCCTGATGAAATACGTGGAGAAAGTGTGAAAGCATTTATCGTTTTGAAACCCGAATATAAAGGGAAAATGAAAGAAGTAGAAATCATTGAATGGGCAAAAAACCATATGGCTGCCTATAAATACCCGCGATTTGTACAGTTTATTGATCAATTACCAGCCACCCCTTCAGGAAAAGTTTTAAGGAGACTTTTAAAAGAAAAGTAAATGCCTCTCTAAAGATTAGGAAATGTATTGGAGGATGTACGAATGGAAAAATTGATCCAAGAATTACAGGCAAAAAAAGAGACTCACCTATTTGGCGGTGGAGAGGAAAAACAAAACCGATTACATGATCAAGGATTATATACAGCAAGGGAAAGAATTGATAAGCTCATTGACCCTGGATCGTTTCTTGAAGTTGGTTTACTTGCTCATTCAGATCAAGAAGGTAGTGAAAGTAAAAGTGCGACTGATGGCATTATTACCGGATTGGCCAAGATTAACGGCAGAAAAGTCGTATTACAGGCATCAGACAAAACTGTTTTCGCGGGAACAGAAGGAATGGTTTATTTTCGTAAGTCAAAAGCAATTCACGATTATGCTTGTAAGAGAGGATTCCCTTTACTCAACTTAATGGAAGGTGGAGGGCTACGAATGCCTGATGGAATGGGCTCTGATGGAATAAGTCAACTGTTATTTCCGGATGAGTTATTGTTGCATAATCGAAGAATACCAATGATTACGGGTATTTTTGGAGATAGTTTTGGTGGACCTACATGGACGGCAGTTTCTTCCGACTTCGTAACTCAAGTAAAAGGTACATCGATGGCAGTAGCTGGACCAAGGATGTTAGAAGTCGCTACGGGAGAAAAAATATCAAATAATGAATTAGGTGGTTGGGAAATCCATGCAAATCATACAGGCCAAGTAGATTGTTTTGCTGAAAATGAGGACATGAATATTCATCATCTGAAACAATTTTTATCATACATGCCAGATAATGGCAATGAGGAACCTCCATTTAAGGAAACAAAGGATAATCCGTATCGAAAAATTAGTGAATTAATCGATATAGTCCCAACAAGAAGGCAACGGGCCTATGATATGAAAAAGGTTATCCGACTGATTGTTGATGATGGTGAATTATTCGAGATAAAAGAATTATATGGAACAGCATTAATTACTGTCCTTGCTCGAATTAATGGTAGAGTAGTCGGAATTTTAGCGAACCAACCATTGAAATTTGCCGGAGCAGCCGGACCGAAAGAATGTGAGAAGGCTACGGAATTTATTTGTTTATGTGATTCTTACAATATACCGATGATATTTTTACATGACACACCAGGATTTCGTGTTTCTAGTGATGCTGAAAAACTAAAAATGCCTACAAAAATTATGGTTTGGAATCAAGCTTTAGCACAATCGACTGTGCCGAAAATATCAATTATTATTCGAAAAAGCATTGGTGCTGCTTTCGGAAATATGTGTGGACCAACGATGGGGGCTGATTTTGTTGTTGCGTGGCCGACAGCGGAAATGAATTTTACTGGACCAGAAGTTGGAATTAATGTTGTATATGGTCGTAAATTACAACTATCGGAAAATCCGCAAGAAGAAAGACAAGAGTTATTGAAATCTTGGAGTTTTGACAGTTCGCCTTATAAAGCTGCAGGTAAGTTTTTAATCGATGATGTGATTGATCCGCGCGATACGAGAAAATTTTTAGCACAAACAGTAGAGTATGCATGTGCTAAAAATGGGGCTAAAAGCAAAAGAAATCTAGCAAACTGGCCTACGGGTTACTAATAGATAATTGGGAGGAATTTATATGCGTAGTTGGAAAGTAACAAAACTTGGTGAACCAAATGACGTGTTAGAGCTACAAGAAGTTGCCATACCTAAAGTAGAACCTAGTCATGTACTTATTAAAGTTGAAGCGGCTTCACTCAATTTTTTTGATATTCTTCTTTGTCAAGGTAAATATCAAGAAAAACCACCACTACCTTTCACACCGGGTTCAGAAATTTCAGGTGTGATTCAAGAAGTTGGAGAAGGTTGCCAATTGCAAGTCGGGAAGCGAGTACTTGCAACACCACAATTACCAAATGGGGGGTTATCCGAGTATGTTGTCGTTCATGAAAATTCTGTGTATGAAGTGTCAAGTGCAATTTCACCAGGAGAAGCTGCAGGAATGTTTATTACCTATCAAACTACGTATTATGCACTGTACCATCGCGCCAATTTAAAAAGAGGTGAAGTCATCCTCGTTCACGCTGGTGCAGGTGGAGTTGGCTCAGCAGCAATTCAGCTCGGTAAAGCGATTGGTGCGAAAGTAATTGCTACAGCAGGTGGGCCGGATAAAGTAAAGATTTGTAAAGATTTAGGCGCAGATATCGCCATTGATTATACAAAAGACGACTTTGTTTCCATTGTCAAAAGTGAAACAAACGGTCGTGGGGCAGACGTCATCTATGATCCTGTAGGTGGAGATGTGTTTGATAAATCTCGTAAATGTATTGCATTTGATGGACGGATTCTTGTTATTGGCTTTGCAGGAGGAAGAATCTCTGAAGCACCGGTTAATCATGCATTAGTAAAAAATTACTCAATCGTTGGTGTTCATTGGGGGTTATTCGCTCGACTTTATCCAGGGAAGGTTGTAGAAATACACAAAGAACTAATGAATCTTTATGAACAAGACGCAATACGGCCACTTATTTACCGTGAATTCGATCTTGAGGAAGTACCTCAAGCGCTTGAGATATTAGCTGACCGGAAAACATATGGAAAATTAATTGTAAAGTTTTAAATTTGTTTGGATTTTTATAAGAAAGGATGATTACATGCGATTAGAAAATAAGGTAGCTATCATCACAGGTGGTGGGGGTGGAATTGGGCGAGCAACTGCCCTCCGTTTTGCAAAAGAAGGTGCCCAAGTAGTGGTGTCAGATCTCCAGGAAGAAAAGGGTGTAGAAACGGTTCATTTAATAAAAGAAACAGGAGGAGATGGACTCTTTATTAAGACGGATATGACGAATCCTACAGAGGTTGAAGCACTGATTGAAGAGACGATCAAAGCTTATGAAAAAATTCATATACTTTTCAATAACGCGGGGGTCAGTAGTCTCGAGAAGAAATTACCAAATGTTTCGTTAGAGGAATGGCAGAAAGTCGTTGATATTAATATGACAGGTGTTTTTTTAGGGATGAAGTATGTTTTACCGAAAATACAAAAAGGTGGGTCTATTATTAATACAGCAAGTATTGCTGGTATTAAAGGTCAAAAATTAGTCGCTGCTTATTCTGCTTCAAAAGCGAGTGTCATTGCATTAACGAAAACTGCCGCAACAGAATATGGACGAAAAAATATTCGCGTCAATGCTATCGCCCCAGGCATTATTGACACTGAAATGGTAACAGACTGGAAAAAAACAGATAAATGGCCCATTCTCTCAACAGCAAACGCATTAAGAAGAATTGGTAAACCAAACGAAGTAGCCAATGCGGTTCTGTTTCTTGCCTCAGATGAATCTTCTTTTATTACAGGAGAAACAATCATTATTGATGGTGGGACTTTAAATATATAACAACTTCTAATGGATTTATGAGATAAGTTATGGGTCTTGTTATCATTATAAGAAAAATTTCTTATTAATGAGAAGCCCCGTGTTTTGAAATATTTAAGATTGTTCTTATAAAAGTAAGGGAGGAAGTTTTGTGGAAATCGTAAGCGTTATCGGAGTTGTCGTCGCCCTTACATTATTAATTATACTAGCTTTAAGAGGATTCAATCTTCTAATTATTTCATTGATTGTATCAGCCATTGTCGCATTTACAAATAATATTCAAATAAATCAAATGTTAACAGAAAGTTATATTGGTGGATTTATTAGTTTTGTTGGAAAGTACTTTTTAATCTTCCTTTTTGGGGCTATTTTTGGAAAAATCATGGAAGACAGTGGTGCTGCAACAAGTATTGCAAGGGGTATTCTTAAAGTTACAGGAAGTAAGAGTCGGATTTCTGTTATTATCGCAATTATGTTAATAACAGCGGCGTTAACGTATGGTGGTGTAAGTTTGTTTGTCGTTGTATTTGCTGTTATGCCCATTGCAAGGCCTATTTTTAAAGAAATGAATATACCATGGCCAATCTTTGTTGGAGCGTCTTTTTTAGGATCCGGAACTTTTACAATGACGATGTTACCTGGATCACCACAGATACAAAATCTAATTCCAATAAATTATTTAGGAACAACTGCAACAGCTGCGCCAATTGTAGGAATCGTAGCTACAATCGTCGTTATCCCATTTGGTCTCTGGTGGTTATATCGAGAAGATAAAAAATATCAAGCTAAAAACCTAGGTTATGAAGAAACGAAAGGAATTGTTACTCAACTAAGTGAGGGGAATAATAGAATTCCGCATTTTTTATTAAGCATTATCCCTTCTGCAACACTATTACTCTTTTTAAATGTCATTAAATTTAGTATTGAAGTTTCATTAGCTTTAGCTGTAATTATTGCGGGTGTTTTATTCTTTAAGTTTCTAAAAGAGCCTATGAAAACATTTAATACTGGGGCGATGAATGTCGCATCACCGATATTAAATACAAGTGCGGTTGTTGGGTTTGGAAGTGTCGTTGCCGCGACAAATGGTTTTGAAATTATGAAAACAGCTATATTAGATATACCTGGAAATCCATTAATTTCATTAGCCATTGCAACGAATATTATTGTTGGAATCACTGGATCTGCATCTGGGGGCTTAGGTATTGCGATGGAAGCGTTAGGGGAGCATTATGCAAATCTAGTAAATCCTGAAGTTCTTCATCGTATCGCAGCAATCAGTTCGGGTGGGTTAGATTCACTACCTCATAATGGTGCCGTTGTAACTGGACTAACAGTAGCGGGGTTAACGCATAAAGAAGGGTATCGACCTGTATTTTGGATCTGTTGTGTTGCACCATTAATTGCTCTTATTTTTGCGATATTCGCTGCATTCTTAATTTACGGTTGATTTATTAGAATAAAGGGGATGAGCATGATGACGGTAAAAGAGGGAGAATTACTTTGGCTGCCATTGAAAGAAGTGATAGAAGAAGCTTTGATTACAAATTATATGAATTGGTTAAATGAAAGGGGGCTTTATCAACCAAAGACTTATAGTGATTTATGGGAATGGTCAGTGACAAACATCGAGGGATTTTGGACTTCAATTTGGGATTATTTCCAGGTTAAATCCTATACGCCTTATGAAGCTGTTTTAAACGAATGGCAGATGCCGAATGCTGAGTGGTTTCCTGGAGCAACCTTAAATTACGCTGAACATATTTTAAGAAATGCTAAGGAAGGAAAAACGGCAATTTATTATAAGTCCGAAAATAAACCATTAAGTGAAATGAAATGGGATGAGTTAATTCAAAAGGTTTCTTCTGTAGCTGCTCACTTGAGAGAAACAGGGGTAACGGCTGGAGATCGTGTTGTGGCCTACATGCCGAATATACCAGAAACTATTATTTCATTTCTTGCTACAGCAAGTATCGGTGCTGTTTGGGCTAGCTGTTCCCCAGAATTCGGTATTAGAAGTACTCTGGGAAGATTTAAACAGATAGAACCTAAAATATTAATAACAGTTGATAGTTACCGCTACAATGGTCAATCATTCAATCGACTCGATACAGTGGAAAAAATAGTTAAAAGCATTCCAAGTATTGAACAGACCATTATCGTTCCTTATTTAGATGATACACCTACTATTAACCAGTTATCAAATGTGACAAGATGGAATGAAATTCTTAAGTTTTCGGGTGAATTAACGTTTGAGCCTGTTCCATTTAATCATCCATTATGGATTTTATATTCCTCAGGTACGACAGGATTACCGAAAGCGATTGTTCAAGGTCATGGTGGAATCCTCTTATCCCATTTCTCCTTGAACTTACAGTCAAATATTACCGAGGAGGATCGTTTCTTTTGGTATACAACGACGGGATGGATGATGTGGAATATCGTTGTTGCGTCCATGCTTACAGGTGCATCCGCCATTTTATATGATGGGAGTCCCGCTTACCCGGATTTAGGTGTGTTGTGGCGATTAGCAGAAGAAACAAAAATGACTTCGTTCGGAACAAGTCCGCCATATATTTTAAATTGTATGAAGCAAGGCTTGGAACCAGGAAAAGAATATGATTTAACTCATCTGAAAACATTTGCTTATACTGGCTCACCTCTTTCACCAGAAGGTTTCAAGTGGGTGTATGATTTTGTAAAAGAAGATGTTCGTATTGCTCCAAGTAGTGGAGGAACAGATATTTGTGCCGGGATTGTTGGATCAACACCAATTTTACCGGTTTATGCAGGTGAGATTCCATGTAAATGTTTAGGTGTTGCAGTTTATTCTTATGATGAAGATGGAAAATCATTGATTGATGAAATAGGTGAACTGGTTATTACACAACCATTTCCATCAATGCCCATTTTTTTCTGGAATGATTTGAATAAGGAAAGATATAAGGAAAGTTATTTTGACTTATGGCCAAATATTTGGAAACATGGAGATTTAATAAAATTTACAGAGAGGGATACGGCCGTCATTTATGGACGTAGTGATGCTACAATAAATCGCTTTGGTGTTCGTAGCGGTTCTAGTGAAATTTATAATGCCGTTGAATCTATTCCAGAAATTCTTGATAGTTTGGTTATCGATTTAAGTGGTTATGGTTATCGAAATTATATGCCGTTGTTTGTCGTACTTCGTGAAGGTCTCTCCTTAACCGATTCAATAATAAAGGAGATTAATAGAAAAATTCGAGAAGAAGTTTCACCACGCCATATACCAGATGAAATTTTTGTCATAAAAGAAGTACCGAGAACATTAACTGGTAAAAAGATGGAAATACCAGTTAAAAAAATATTACTTGGTATGCCAATTGAAAAAGCGGCGAGTAAAGATGCAATGAGTAACCCGGAGTCTTTAAATTACTTTATCGAACTAGAAAAGTCTAATTCTTTCAAGCGTGGGGAATGGAAAGAAGGGAGATAAAAATTATGCATGAAAATGAAGTTTATGTCCGCTTTAGTGAAACGGATGCTGCTGGACATGTAAACAATACAAGTTATTTTTTATACTTAGAAGAAGCACGAACAAAATTTTTTAATGAACTCGGGTATCGAAATGAAGAGTCGATTGCTCGAGTAAATTTGATTTTAGCTTCAACAAAGTGCGATTATGTTGCACAAGCCTATGCTGGTCAAATATTAAAAGTAGCAACTGAGGTTATTCATATTGGTAATAAAAGTTTTACAGTAAATCATGTTATTACCGTTCGTGATACGGGTGAGGTCATTGCACGTGCCACAGCGACTCTAGTAAGTTTTGATTACGTAGAACAACGCACGATTCCAATTCCTAATGAAGTGCGTGCAAATTTGGAACATTTTTTAATAACGCAATAAAGAAAACTAAAAGCCATTAGGCGGAACGAGAGCAGTAAATCGCCGAAAAAACTAATTCGACTTGCGGAGGTACAGCTGCAGAAGCCTTTCTCATTATCCAAAAAAAGAAGAATAGGGGTATAGTGATGGAAAATGTAAATCGTCAAATCGTTTTAGCAAGTAGACCGGTTGGAATGCCAACGAGAGAAAATTTTAAGTTTGTGAATCGTTCAATTCCAGAAATAGGCCAAGGGGAAGTGTTAGTCCGTACGATTTATCTTTCAGTAGACCCGTATATGCGCGGGAGAATGACGGGGATAAAAACGTATATTGATCCGTTTGAAGTTAATAAAGTGTTAAGTGGTGGTGTTATCGGGAAAATCGTTGAGTCAAAAAATGAAAACTTCCAAATTGGTGATATAGTCGAAGGTCAGTTGAATTGGTCTGATTATTCTGTATCAAATGGTCGCCATCTTCGTAAGGTTGATCCAGATTTAGCACCGATTTCGACTGCTCTTGGAGTCATTGGTATGCCAGGCCTTACCGCTTACTTTGGTTTACTAGATATTGGCAAACCAAAAGAAGGAGAAACCGTTGTTGTCTCAGGAGCAGCAGGTGCTGTTGGATCGGTCGTTGGTCAAATTGCAAAGATAAAAGGATGTCGCGTAGTCGGTATTGCCGGTTCATTAGAAAAAATAGCTTATTTGAAAGAGGAATTAGGTTTTGATGCAGTGATTAATTATAGAACAGATGATATAAAACAAGCGTTAAAAGAATCATGCCCAAATGGTATTGATGTGTATTTCGATAATGTTGGCGGAGAAATATCTGATCTTGTGTTACGCCGGATGAATTTTCATTCGCGAATTGCTTTATGTGGGGATATATCGCAGTATAATAATGAAAAAATTGAATATGGTCCAAGAATCCAAAGTACGCTCGTTACGCGTAGTATATTAATGCAAGGGTTTATTGTTTCAAATTACTACAAACGTTTTAATGAAGGATATCGTGATTTAGGGAAATGGGTAAAAGAAGGAAAAATAAAATATCGAGAAACCATTGCCCATGGACTAGAAAATGCACCAGATGCATTTATTGGTCTATTCCACGGAGAAAATATTGGTAAGCAATTAGTGAAAGTTTCCGATGAGTGAACAGATTTTAAGTCCGATAGATATGCCCTCTATCGGACTATTTCACTTTATCCATTCACGATTTCTCCACCATTAATATGTAGAACTTGACCAGTCATATAAGAAGAGTCATCACTTGCTAAGTATACGTAAGCAGGAGCAAGTTCATAAGGTTCTCCAGCCCTTTTCATTGGAGTTGTGGAACCAAATGTTGCGACTTGATCACTTGTAAAAGTTGAAGGAATGAGTGGTGTCCAAATCGGGCCAGGAGCAACCGCATTCACTCGAACCCCTTGTTTTACTAAAGAAGCAGAAAGAGACCTCGTAAATGATACTATCGCACCTTTTGTTGCCGAGTAATCAATTAATATTGGATTTCCTTTATAGGCCGTCACACTTGTCGTATTGATAACTGTGCCTCCTTTATCTAAATGAGGTAGTGAAGCTTTCGTCATGTAGAAATACGAAAATATATTTGTACGAAAAGTTCGTTCCAGTTGTTCTTCTGATATGTCGAGAAAATTATTTTGCGGATGTTGTTCTGCAGCATTGTTCACAAGAATATGTAAAGACCCAAATGTCTTTATTGTTTGTTTTACAATTTCTTCACAATGAGATTGATCCCCGATATCCCCAGATATTAGTAGACATTTGCCACCAAGCTCTGTTATTTGTTTCTTTGTCTCATTTGCATCTTCATGCTCATTTAAGTAGGAGATGACGACATTTGCTCCTTCTTTCGCAAAATGAATGGCAACAGCGCGACCAATTCCAGAGTCTCCACCAGTAATAATCGCTATTTTTCCATCCAATTTTCCACAAGCCTTATCGTTTTCAACTATCGATTTTGGTTCCGGATTCATTAATTTTTGAATACCAGGTGTAGAGTTTTGTTCTTGCGGTGGAAATAACTGTTTTTTGCTTTGATTTTCCATACTGTTTCCCCCTCATATAATTGAAATTTGAAAGCTTCAGTTTCCTATGTTAGTTTCTTCATTTACAGTAAGAAAAATGTATAAGTTTGTTAAGTTAGGCAAACTTATCAATGAGGAGGTGGAATAAATGTCAAAAAAAGTTGGTGTCGAAGCTTCATTAACAGATGTAAGAGATGCTTTAATGGAAAAAGGATATGATGTTGTTGAATTAAAAAGTGAAAATGATGCATCAGGCTTAGATTGCTGTATTGTAACAGGGTTAGATTCCAATATGATGGGTGTTCATGACACGGTAACACAAGGACCTGTTATCGAAGCAAGCGGATTAACAGCTGAAGAAATTTGTCAGCAAGTTGAAAGCAAATTAAGTTAAATGTAGAGGGGTGAAAGTAGCCCCTTTTTCTATAAAATAAATTTTTATAATATTAATTTTTTACAAAATTATTATGGAAAGCGTTTACAAAATAGACGAGTTGATTTAAAATAGAACTCAATAACACATGTTAAAACATTCAATGTTTATTACTTGTGTTTCCTCCATCATTTTCGGTCTGCACTTTGTGTGGATCTTACCAGTTCATCATGACGGCAACATATTTACCTGTCATATATGAACTGGTCTTTTTATTTAGAATTTTCATTTCAATCCTAACATAAGTTGTAAAGAAAGAAATTTTTACTTTGCTTTATATGGAATTTTATCCACTCTTGGGATCTACATAAAAAAACTCAGGGACGCTACAGCTTTAGGCAACCAAAGAGAATAGAGTTCACTTGATGAGAATGAGAGTTTTTCGGCTTTAATGCAGCTGCGTACGCCTTCCTTGTGCGCTTATGTATATAGGAGAGTAGAAATTGGAAAATTTATACTCTCCTATTAGCTAACATAAATGAAGTACCTTATTTTTAGGGGGGGAAGAATGTGGACTTTGAATTTTCTGAGGAACAAATTTTATTAAGAAATACCGTTCGCAATTTTGTAGATAAAGAGATTATCCCATATATGCGGGATTGGGATCGACTAGGTGAATTCCCCCGTAGTCTTTTTACAAGATTACGTGATTTAGGTTTAATGGGGGTTTGTATTCCTAAAAAGTATGGTGGCATTGGAATGGACTATAATTCCCTTGCTATCGTATGTGAGGAATTGGAAAGAGGTGATACTGCATTTCGAACTGCTGTTTCTGTTCATACAGGATTGAATAGTTTAACTTTATTGCAATGGGGGACCGAAGAACAAAAGGAAAAATATTTAGTGCCACAAGCAAACGGAGAGAAAATTGGTGCTTACGGATTGACGGAACCAGGAGCTGGCTCTGATGTTGCATCTATGGGAACGACGGCCGTAAAACAAGGTGACTATTATATTTTAAATGGTCAAAAAACGTGGATCTCCCTTTGCGATATTGCTGATCATTTCCTCGTTTTTGCTTATACAGATAAGTCAAAAAAACATCATGGAATTTCTTGTTTCATTGTTGAACGAACGTGGGAAGGATTTTCATCAAAAGCAATAAAAGGAAAACTAGGAATCCGCTCTGGTAATACGGGTGAATTGTTTTTTGATCATGTAAAAATACCGAAAGAAAATTTACTTGGTCAAGAAGGAGAAGGTTTTAAAATTGCGATGTCTGCATTAGACAATGGACGTTTTACTGTTGCGGCAGGGGCAGTTGGGCAAATAATGGCTTGTCTTGAGGCAAGTGTGAAATATTGTCATGAACGGGAAACATTTGGAAAACCAATTGGCAAACACCAACTTGTCCAGCAAATGATTGCCAATATGGAAGCAGGACTGGAAATGAGTCGTCTATTAGTTTACCGCGCTGGTGAATTAAAAAACCAAGGGAAAAGAAACACGAGAGAAACTTCACTTGCAAAATGGCAAGCATGTGGTTTTGCGAATAAAGCTGCTGATGATGCAGTGCAAATACACGGTGCGTATGGGTATTCAGATGAATATCCGGTGGAGCGGTTCTTACGTAATTCTAAAGCACCAGTAATTTATGAAGGAACAAGAGAAATTCATACTGTAATGCAAGCTGAATATGTATTAGGGTATCGAAAGGATAAACCGTTAAGTAAAACACTCCCACCTTGGGAAGGATTGGAAAAATGATAAGTTGATGTTTTCCTATTAAGGGTGGTTTATAGACATTTATGACAGATAGCCACCCTAAACTTTTATATTCCTCTTTTCTATCTGATATTGTTTTTACACCACTTAAACTTCAGTAATATACAATTCACTATTGATTAATAATTCACTCTCTTTATCACACCACAATTGCCACTTTTTTATTTAGCAAAATTAATTAGTAGGTCATTTTTTACAACATGATAGGAGGTATACCATTGGCAGATTACTTTTTAAATATTCATCAATTAAAAAATTATATTGACGGGAAATGGATTGAAGGGAAACAATTTATTCCTGTTATCAACCCAGCAACTGGTAAAAAAATTGTTAACGTTCCGCTTTCTAGTGAAGAAACGGTAGATTATGCGGTTTCGAGTGCAAAAAGAGCACAGAAAGATTGGGCACTTGTCCCTGCACCAAAACGGGCAGAAATCATATATGATGTTGGAACATTATTAAAAGAACGAAAGGAAACGTTAGCAAGGCTTTTAACAATGGAAAATGGAAAAATTTTAGAGGAAGCAAGAGGAGAAGTTCAAGAAGGAATTGATATGGCCTTTTATATGGCAGGAGAAGGAAGAAGATTGTTTGGACAAACGACACCTGCTGAATTAAAAGATAAATTTGCAATGAGTATGCGTGTGCCTGTTGGCGTTGTTGGCATCATCACGCCATGGAATTTTCCAATTGCCATTGCAACATGGAAGGCTTTTCCCGCGATTGTTGCTGGTAACGCCGTTGTTTGGAAACCTGCGACAGAAACACCAATGATGGCTTATGAATTAGCGAAAATCTTTGAAGAAGCTGGTTTGCCACCCGGTGTTTTCAATGTTGTTCATGGCTCTGGAGCGGTTGTTGGACAGCGATTCGTTCATCATCCCGATATCCGAGTTATTTCATTTACCGGTTCTAATGAAACGGGACGGATGATTGCCGGTGAATGTGGGAAACAATTGAAAAAAGTTTCACTAGAAATGGGTGGGAAAAATGCAGTCATTGTAATGGATGACGCGGATCTCGAGCTTGCTGCAGACGGGATTATTTGGAGTGCATTTGGAACGAGTGGGCAACGTTGCACAGCTTGTAGTCGTGTGATTGTCCACGAAAATGTAAAAGAAAAATTAGAAGAACGTTTACTTGAAAAAATAGCGACATTAAGCATTGGTAATGGATTAGATGAGACTATTCGAGTTGGTCCAATCATTAACAAAGCAAGTATCGAAAAAATTAAATCTTTTATAGAAATAGGGAAAGAAGAAGGGGCAAAATTATTAACCGGTGGCTATGAATTAACTGGTGAACAGTATAAAAACGGTCATTTTTTTGCACCAACGCTCTTTACAAATGTTACTGCAAATATGCGAATTGCTCAGGAGGAAATATTTGGTCCCGTCGTTTCAATTATTTCAGTGAAAAATTTTACCGAAGCGATTGAAGTGAATAATAGTGTTACGTACGGTTTATCTAGCTCGATATTTACACATGATGTAAACCAAGTTTTTCGTGCCACTCGTGATTTAGATACCGGTATTGTTTATGTAAATGCTGGCACGACCGGTGCAGAGATTCATTTACCATTTGGTGGGACAAAAGGAACAGGGAATGGCCATCGTGATTCTGGAATTCAAGCACTCGATGTATTTACTGAATGGAGAGCTGTTTACGTGGATTATAGTGGCAAATTGCAACGAGCTCAACTTGATGTAGAATGAGACCTATTTTATCGGGATAGGAAGATAATCAACCTTTTTCACAACGTAGAGAGGAGTGACTTCAGTGAGAATTGGGGTATTAGGTTCTGGATTAATGGGGAAAGAAGCAGCGCGTGATTTAGTTGAAAGTGAAGCTGTAGAATTCGTAGGCTTGGCTGACATTGACTTTGGTCGTGCGAAAACGGTGTGCGACCAAATCCAATCTCCGAAAATTACACCTTATCAAGTAAATGCCAGTGATGATAAACAATTAGAAAATTTTATGGGTCAATTTGATTGTGTGATTAACGCCCTTTTTTACTTATTTAACGAACAAGTAGCAAAAACAGCGATTCGCGTAGGTGTGAATTCTGTTGATTTAGGTGGACATATCGGTCATATTACAGATCGAGTTCTTGCATTAAAGAGAGAAGCAATAAAAGCAGCGGTGACAATTATTCCTGACTTAGGAGTTGCACCAGGAATGATTAATATATTATCAGGTTTTGGAGTTAGTAAACTTGATAAAGTAAAGGAGATAAAATTATATGTCGGTGGAATTCCTGTAAAACCAGAACCACCATTAGAATATAATCATGTTTTTTCAATGGAAGGTGTGCTCGATCACTATACAGACCCATCATTCATTATTCGAAATGGAAAAGTAATGGAAATACCGTCATTATCAGAAATTGAACCCATCTATTTTGAAAAGTTCGGTCCCTTAGAAGCTTTCCATACATCTGGCGGAACATCTACACTGTCTATATCGTATCCACATCTTGAAACATTAGAATATAAAACAATTCGTTATCCAGGTCATGCCGAGAAATTTAAGCTTTTGGTTGATTTAAAGTTAACAAAAAGAGACTATGAAGTAGAACTAGATGGAAAAACAATTAATCCACGAAAAGTGTTGTTAAAAGTTCTTGATCCCATCGTCGAATTGGGGGAAAAGGATGATGTCACATTATTGCGAGTTATTGTTGCAGGTGAAAAGGATGGTACGGATGTAAGGTACACTTATGAAATGGTTACGTTTAAAGATAGAGAGAAAAATATTACCGCAATGGCAAGAGCGACCGCAAAGACGATCTCTGTCGTTGCGCAATTCATTGCAAATGGAACAATTGCTAAAAAAGGAGTTTTTCCACCAGAACAAATTGTACCGGGGGAAATCTATATAAATGAAATGAAAAAACGCGGGGTAGTTATAACGGAGTCCATTCAACAATACAATTGAATCAAGATGACAAACGGGGCTACAATTTCTATTTGTTGCCCCATTAAATTTTTAGCGATTAAGAAAGTATAAGTGCACAAGGAAGGCTTCATCAGAATTGAATCAAAGCCGAAAAACTCTCTTTCTTTTTGGCGAACTCTAGTCTCTTTGGTTTCCTCAAGCTCTAGCGTCCCTGAGTTTTCTTTATTTAAAAACCTCGATGATCTCTTTTCGTTATGTAATTAATCGCCGCTTTCAAAATCGCTTTATCATTTTCAAAAGTAACGATTTCTATCGCTTTTTCTAACTCAACCCAAGCGAGATCACGAACTTCTTCTATTTGTTTCTTAACTGTTTTTGTTTGAGCAAAGCCAATGAAATAAACAACATCTTTCGTAATTCCATTCGCTGGTGAATATGTAATCGTTTCTCGAAAATTCGTATCTAATTGGACAGTTAATCCAGTTTCCTCATAGATTTCGCGAAGAGCGGTTTCTGTTTCCGTTTCATTTTGTTCGACATGTCCTTTTGGAAATGCCCAATGCCCACCGTTTTCATGGTTAACTAACAATACTTTATGTGGTTCTTTTTCCGTAAACACTATCGCTCCACAAGATTTTTCTTTTTTCATGGTTCTCATTCCTCTCTCATTTGATTCAATTATAGCAAAAGAAAAAACGTAATAGTAAGGTATATGGATTAAGTTTTCAGGACAGCCTCTTTCTTACCTCTAGTCAAGTACTTTTACAATACTTTTTAAGAATTAAATTTATGATTGGAGGAAGGGGGTACCCCCTTCCTCCAATCATAAATTTAGCGAATGCCAAAAAGACCTAACGATTTTTTGTTTTTTTCGCAAGGTCAAGTATGTTATAGTTAATTAAACCATTTACGAACAGGTGGATGCTGCTTCGTAATCATAGGTAATGTTGTGTGCAATAAGGTGAAATGCTACTTTTAAGAACTTATTCACACAAGCAATTGACGCAACTTTATGAGGCTTTCTCAGAGGTTGCGTTTTTAATTTGTCGTAATACTCCACCAGATGATTCTTTGTTTTTTGGCGTAGTGTAATCATCGTTTTAATCATAAAGAATAAAATTTTTCGTAGTTTATTGTTTCCCCTTTTATTAATCTTGTCCTTATAATGGGTATTACCTGACTGATAACGCATAATATCAATCCCCACATAGGCATTTAACTGCTTATGATTTTTAAAACGCCTGATATCACCCAACTCACCAATGATTCGAACAGCTGTTGTTTCCCCTATTCCTGGAAATGATAGAAGTACATGATATTCTGTGCGCTCATTAGAAAGCTCAACCATCTGCTTTACAAGCTGTTCTTTCCTCTCTTTTAAGTCTACGATGCGTCTTGCGTAATCTTTGACTTGTTCGCAACGTACATCATCTCTTGAGATGGCTGGATAGGAAGTTTTCGCGGCTTCAAGGAGGGCGATTCCTTTCTCTTCTGCTCGTTTTAAAGACAAATTTTTTCGTGTGTTTGCCTTTAATCGATTGCGAATGACCGTTTTTGAATGGGCTAACACTTCATCAGGATGTGGATACAATTGTACGATATTCAAAAACAGCGCAGAACGTTTCGTAAATAGCTGTTCCAATTCTGGAAAACTCAATTGAAGGATAGCGTGTAAACGGCTATATAAGTGCGTAATCTCACTGTCTAACTCATCATAGTAACGTGTGAGCCCACGCATCTGTTGGTAGTATTCATCTTCTTGATACGTCTGTTCACGTTCTACTCGAAAGTGCGATTTCGCTAGCTCATGTGCATCGCCTTTATCTGTTTTTTGGCGGCGCATCGAAGCCATTTGTAAGTTCGCTTCAAGTGGGTTAATACGGCAATATGTATAATCATAATCTTGAAAAAATCGTTCCAATGCTTTGGAATATACACCGGTTGCTTCAAAGACAATTTCAGGTGGTTGTCCATCTTGATAAGTTAGTGTTTGAAGCGTTTTATGAAGTTGTTCAAAAGAGGGACGATTATGTTCAATCTCTTTTTCTACTTCACATTGACGATACTGATTGTAAATGACCATTGTACTTTTTCCCATACTCACATCTAAGGCTACAACATGTTTCATGATTCTATTTTCTCCTTTTTAGTCAACCATAGAAGTCTTCACATTACCTTATCGATTCCATTTTCTTATACACGATCTCAAGGACCCAACATACTAAACTGATTCAAATAAGGTTGTGAAGTTGGTCTGTTTTTGATACGGACTCTTTATTGGTCCTAGAGGCTGTTCGACCTTCCTTCACTTCTACTATGAAAATAGTAGCACAAACCATGGCCTTGGTCTGTGCTACTAATGTTAGTATGTTTTTAAGACTTTTCCAATTTAAACATTTTGACAGTTTCTTTCGTCTTCTTATTCCATGAAATGACCTTCTATCATGGATAAAAATAGAAGCATAATGAAAAAAAGAAATAAAGATAACCCATCTTATCCATTAAATCCTAACCATAAATATGATAATAACATGGATTTCAATTTTGAATCATAGTCAATAGATGCCTTGAGAATTCCATGTATATTTAGGTAACATATTCCTTGAGTCGTCTGTTACAAATATTACATTGTCGTTTTGATCATAAAAATAATTAGTAGTCCAACTTGGTGTTTTTATTATTAGACGCCTTAATAACCGATTTTTCTATGAATCACTCACAATAAAGATTATAATACGGGTAAAACGTAAAGATTGGGGTTTATTGTTGTGGGATACATTGAAGATTTACGGAAAATTATTGGGAAGAGGCCGATTATTTTAGTCGGTTCTGTCGTTATACTTGTTAATAAAAAGGGAGAAATACTTCTTCAAGAAAGAAAATACCCAAAAGGATATTGGGGAATTCCTGGTGGACTTATGGAACTTGGTGAATCAACAGAAGAAACGGCAAAGAGAGAAGTATTTGAAGAAACGAATCTTATTAATGATCAGTTAAATTTTATTAACGTTTATTCTGGTTCGGAGTACTTTGTTACTGCACAAAATGGCGATGAGTTTTATATGGTAACAATTGCCTACTTTACAACTGATTTCCACGGAGAGTTAAAGGTCGATCCGACAGAATCGGTGTCCATGCAATTCTTTCATCCGGATCAGTTGCCAGATCAAATTGTTGCCAGCCATAAAGTTATTTTAAATGAATATTTAGATAAGCGATAGTGTATTGAACACATTCTTATCATCCATATATTACTAAGTCGAGATATATTAATTGACTATAATTTCTTTTGTCACTATACTTATAGATAAGTAAGAGAGTTGTTATGATGAAAATTGGAGGTTATAAGGATGACAAAAGAAAAGTGGGTATTAGACAGTGCACATAGTAGAGTTGATTTTTCAGTTAAACATATGATGATCTCAAAAGTAAGAGGTACATTTCATAAATTTGACGCTTCAATTACAGCTGACCCAACCGATTTAACAACAGCAGAAATCGAGTTTACTGTAGATTTGGATAGTATTGACACACATAATGAAGATCGTGATACACATTTAAAATCGGTCGACTTCTTCAATGTTGATGCTTATCCAAAAATGACTTTTCGTTCAAAAAACATTGAGAAAATAGGGGAAAATGAATATAATGTTACTGGTGATGTAACCATTCGTGATGTAACAAGACAAGAAACATTTAAAGTAGAAATGGTTGGGTTATCTAAAAATCCGATGACTCAAGCGGAAACTGTTGGTTTTTCAGTAAATGGTAAAATTAATCGAACAAATTATGGGTTAACTTGGAACGCTGCTTTAGAAACTGGTGGTGTACTTGTAGGAGAAGATATAAGTATTACACTTGACCTAGAAGCTACGAAGGCATAATGATACTAAAAGCGAACTGAATGAAATACTTGCCTCGAGTGCACAGATAGATTCTGTATATTCGAGGCTTTTTATATAGCATTATTTAATTTTAACATTTACAAGAAAATCCGTTTCGTTTTATATGAAATTCCTACTTTATTCACGATTTTTTTCAGATCTTTTCATAATTTATTCATAAATTTTGTCTAAAATAATTGTAGAAAGAAAGAGGAGAGGTTGATGTTATATGGAAGACTTCACTAATAAAAAAGACGAAACAAATGAAACCAATCGATCTAGTAACGATGAGAAAATGAATCATGAGAACGAGGAAATCCATCATATAGAGGAGGATGTGACAACAGACACATTTTCATCAAAAGCCTCGCCAAATGACAGTGTTAACGAAAATAAGAAAGTAGAAACGGTTCTACTTTCTGAAAATATGGATGAAGAAAATAAGAAACAGAAAAAAGCAAAGTCGATGTCAAAAACATTATTATCAAATGTATCTGTTGGCGTCATCAGTTCAGCTCTTACAGTTGCACTTGTATCATATTTTGGATTTCCGGTAAATGGAAATGATGAAGATACTATAACGAATGAAACAAAGGCCGTTCAACCTGCGTCACAGGATGCGGTATATACAAGTACTTTTACGAAAACAGATCAAGCAACCATTTCCGACATTGTTGAGGAAATATCACCAACAATCGTAGGTGTTGTCAATTTACAACAAATGAAAAGTCAATTTAACTTACAATCACAAAATATTGAAACGGGATCTGGCTCTGGTGTTATTTTCAAAAAAGATCGTAAGTACGGATATATTATTACCAATAATCATGTCATTGAAGGAGCAAATGAAATTCAAGTATCACTCTATAATGGGGACAAAGTAACAGCAGATGTTGTCGGAGCAGATGCTCTAACAGATTTAGCCGTACTAAAAATCGATAAAAAATATGTAAATGAAGTAGCTAGCTTTGGCGATTCTAGTAAATTACGAACTGGTGACGAAGTAATTGCGATTGGTAACCCACTCGGTCTGGAATTTTCGAGAACAGTAACCCAAGGGATTATTAGTGCAACAGAACGGTCTATTTCTGTAAATACATCCGCCGGACAGTGGGAAATTACCGCAATTCAAACCGATGCTGCGATCAATCCTGGAAATAGTGGAGGGGCTTTAATTAACAGTAGTGGCGAGGTAATTGGGATTAATAGTTTAAAAATATCACAAGAAGGTGTAGAAGGATTAGGGTTTGCTATCCCGAGCAATGATGTGATTCCTATTGCGGAAGAATTAATAAAAAATGGTCAAGTGAAACGAGCTTATCTTGGAATCCAAATGGTAGATATGTCCACAATCATGCAAGTATACCGTCAAAGCATGTATGGTAATTTAGAAAACGGGATTATAATTGCAAATATCGAACAAGGGTCACCAGCTAGTAAAGCAGGCCTCAAAACGAACGATGTAATTGTCGGTATTGATGGAAATGAAATACAAAATATTACTGATTTACGAAAATATTTATATGGTAAAGTAAAACCAGGCGACACGGTGAAAATCGAATACTATCGCGATGGAAAAAAACAAACAGCTTCTGTTGAAACAACTGAAAATTAATTGTCATCATGATGAATATTCATTGATGAATGTAGGAATATAGCTTATAAATAATTAATAAATTGAAGTTTATGATAAATAATGTGTTCATTGCTTTCAATTTTCTAATTTTTATACTATAATGTACTTACAATTAAATCAACGTTTCCACAGGGGGAGCTTTTGCTGAGAGTGAATCGATTCTATTCGGTATTCCGGATAGGCTCATTCAGACCCTTTGAACCTGTCTAGTTAATACTAGCGTAGGGATTGTGGATGAGGGAAAGCTTTTGTCTGTATGGCTTTCTTTCTCAGCTTCCTATGGAACGTTAGATTGATAATATCATAGGAGGTTTTTTTATGCGTTCAAAACAAATTCAACCAATGATTGAGACATCAATCATGGCAGCACTTGCTTTAATACTCGATTTGTTGCCATCGATTCAGTTGGGACCATGGATATCCATATCATTTGCTATGGTACCCATTTTCCTACTTTCATTTCGCTGGGGATTTCATTACGGCGTTCTCTCAGGACTTCTTTGGGGACTTTTACAAGTTGTCACAGGAGATGCTTACTTCCTTCATTGGTTACAATTTCTCATTGAATATTTTGTCGCCTTTGCATGTGTTGGGTTTTCAGGTCTTTTTATGAATATTATTCAAAAGAAATTTAATGAAGGACAACGCTATGCTGGACTAGGGTTTGTCATACTGGCAATGTTTGTTGGAAGTTTTGCAAGATATATTTGGCATTATATTGCAGGTATTGTATTTTGGGGAAGTTATGCACCTAAAGGACAACCAGCTTGGCTTTATTCACTCGTTGTTAATGGATCAGCTTGGCTTGGGTCATTCCTATTCTGCTCACTAGTTCTTGTATTTGTCCTGACTGCATCATCACGAGTTCTTACGGCCAATCGAAACAATTGGATTAATATTAGTTAATGGAAAAGGGACTGTTCATAGTTGAATAGTCCCTTTTAGTTACCAATATTATATCAGTTTTTCTCGTTCTACTTTCTTTTTTCTTCGCTTTTGAATCATTTTTGATATGAAGAACGGGATGAAAGTGAATGGAACTAAAATGATAAGAACTGCAGCTAATGTATCTGTAAATATGGAAGAAACTTTCCCATCTTCTTCCCAAAAAATACCGAGTACGAGATTAAAAGAAAAAAAGAGAACATAAAATAAAATACTATAGTACCACCGAGGTTTTGCCATTAAGAAAAAGTAAATAAACCCTATGAGAGATGAGACAATTAACGGTATCCATGCATTCCGCTCATTTTGCCATCCATGATCTATTAAAAAGCGATATACATACATCGATAAAATTAGTAATATGACTGTAATGAATGTAGACCGCTTTAATGAATAACCTTTTGGATTTTCTTTCGCTTCTTCAACGAGTTCTTCCGTAATTGTAGAATCAATTTCATCATTTTCTTCTATTGTATCTTCAATACGTGTTATTACTTCATCAAACGCTCCCCAAATGTCTCTATTATATTCCATGTTATAAATCGAGTCTTGATTCCTCTCGAGTTCTTCCACACTGGAAATCATAGATAAGTCCAAATCAATAAATTTTAATTCTATTAAAGAATGATGAGAACGAAGGAATTTCAGCCATCCATCGATGCTCAACATATGGTTAAATGGAACAAAAAACAATTTACTTTGATTTGAATCTTGATATTGGTATAATAATCCTGGAAGATTGGCATACATAGGGACAGCTTCGTTTATTTTCGATTCTGCATAGGCATGGTAATTTTCGAATAGATAAAATCCAAAATATATTTTTTCAATAGAAGCTAGGGGGATTTTACCTTCAATAGGATGCTTATATAATTCTTCATATCTTTTGAATTTGATCCCACTAGATGAAAGCTGATAATTACTAAGGTGTGTATTAAGCCAAATGAGTTTTTTTGTACTTCGGTATAAAAATTTTATTAAGAAAATAGCGATGATTGCACCTATTAAACTAACCCCATACCATAGCAGATGATGCTTCATAGCGAAATAGAGTGGCCCAATGACGATTCCAATTGAAATGATAAATAATATTGTATAAACTTCCATCGTTAAAATCCAATAAAACGGCGACATTTTTGGTTGATTTATTTCAAGCTTTGATTCATATTCATACACATTATCGCCTCCTTCATTGAAAGGTATTAAGTTTTTCGACGTTTTATTCAGGAATAAAATAATACTCATAATAATCATATTCCTCATCAGCGGTAAAATTAGCTACTTTTTTCTTTTCCGATGGTTTTAAATTAATGTTTTCGTATACATCAATTTTTTTCTTTTCCTTTCCTTTATAAAAAATAAATTGTAAATCTCCATGGAATGGATTGCTTTTGCTATAGTTGGCAGCCCATATTTCTATGCTCTCTTTATCAAAAATTGAACTAGCCGCGACTAGTTTCATTTGATTAGGAGGAAGAAAAGTTTGTTCAGCTCTTTTTTGATAATTTTCCTCTAATGCATCAAACATCACTTCTTCCCGGTATAAATCTTCTTGGATAATGAAAAGTAAAACAACCGTAATCATTCCGTAGAAAAAAATTGAGGATATAATCGTGGATTTTATAATAGTAGATATGTTGTAACGACCAATAATTAGAGAGAGGAAGGCAATGATTGAAAGAAAAATAAATATATAGTGATAATTTGTCCATAGAACCTCGGTAGTAAATCTCACTTTAACACCTCCATTCAAAACAACTGATGAAATATTAAGAAAACTCCACATATAAGTGTAATGAACATTATAAAATAGTAAAAGGGGAGAAATACCTAACTTCATCAATTCTTATCTCAGCCAAAACTCCTATATTTGGCTATCTTCAAATAACACAGGTTCAGAGTAAGGCTCTATAAGCCAATGCTCCCGTAATTTAAAGAAAAAAGTATCATACAAGAGTTCTATATGTTACTGTCAACAACATAAAAAAAAGACTACATAAATATGAGAAAATAGGGAATTGATAGAAATGGTATATTGATGAGGAGGAATGTGTATGAGTAGCTTTGAATGGTTTACGAGAATGGAAAATGCAATACGAAATAATTTGCCAGAACTAAGTGCGAAGTTTAATGCGCATGAAATTCAATTAAAAACAAATTCGACTGAGTTACATCCGAGTTTTTCTTTCTATATGGAAGATGATGAAATAATTTATGAATTTTGTGTCATTCAATTTGATCCTGTAAATCAAGAATTATACTCTTATTACTATAATGATGAGTATGAACTTCATTCGAAGGTTCTTTTTTCAGAGTTGGAAGAAATTACGACATTTGTTTATGATGCGTTTGTAGAGTTTTTAAGTGAATTTGATGAAGAGTTGGAAAATGATCATGCTTATGATTGGAATGAAGAAGACGATTATTTTGATGAAGATTATTCGAACGAGTTGCCCTATAGCGATATCGAAGTAAGTGATGAGAATATTGAATGGATTACAAATGATAAACATATAGAAATTGAACAAAATTGGGGAGAACATCATTATTCAATTCATTTAAAATTAGGGGTGAATATAGATACTAGTGATGGTCTATTATACAGAAGTGTTTTAACAGAAAATGAAGAAGGAGAGGAAATTCAAGAAACAAGTTTTCTCTCCTTTAAAAAAGAGGAAACAAGTTATTTGCTTGATTTATTAAATAGTTATGTGAATCATATAGGTCAAGAAGGATTGTTGTAAAAGGCTCCTATTTATTTAGGGGCCTTTTACAATGGTGTTTCAAATAATTTTTTCTTATAATGATTGAGCAAGATCATACCAGTAGTTGCAAAGAGCTTCCATCCCTTTATAAAAGTTTTCTAAGTGAAAATGTTCGTTCGGTGCATGGAAATTTTCACTTGCTAAAGCAAAACCAAGTAAAACAACAGGAATATTTAATGTTTGATTGAAATCTGCAACAATTGGAATGGACCCACCGCTTCTCGTGTAAGCAACTTTTGTCCCATATACTTTCTTGCAAGCACGACCTGCTGATTGAATAGCAGGATGGTCAAACGGTGTAATAAAAGGTGATCCTTGATCAAAAGGTGTTATTTTCACCGTAACACCTTTTGGCTTATTTTTTTCAATATGTTTAACAAGTAAATCATAAATTTCTGTTGGGTTTTGGTCAGGTACGAGACGGCAAGTGATTTTCGCTGTTGCTTCATTTGGCAAAACAGTTTTTATTCCTTCACCTTGGAACCCACTGTATATCCCATTAATTTCTAATGTTGGCCGATAAGACGTACGTTCGTAAAAATTATAACCCGGTTCACCAAATAATTCTGGTACTTCAAGTTCTTGACGAATTTTTTCTTCATCCGAGGCAACTTCATGGATAGCTTTCTTTTCTTCTTCAGATATTTCCGCAACTTTATCATAAAATCCTTCAACAAGAATACGTCCTTCTTTATCGTGGAAAGAAGCTAAAATTTCAACAAGAGCATGGGCTGGATTTTGTACGCCACCTCCAAAACTACCAGAATGAAGATCCGTATTAGCACCTTTAATATCGATTTGTAAACCGGTCAAGCCACGTAAACCGTAGCAAATGGATGGTTTACCTTTATCAAGCATATCGGTATCAGAAATTACGAGGACATCAGCTTGAAGCATTTCCTTATGTTCTTCTAGAAATAATGGTAAGTGAGGACTGCCAATTTCCTCTTCCCCTTCAAAGATCACTTTTACATTTAATGGAAGTTTTCCTTCCGTTTGAAAGATTGCTTCGAGAGCCTTAATATGCATAAATACTTGTCCTTTATCATCGCTTGCACCACGAGCATAAATCTTTTCATCTCGGACATCTGGTTCGAATGGAGGAGTTTCCCATAAATTAAGTGGGTCAACCGGTTGAACGTCATAATGACCGTATATGAGTACTGTTGGTTTTCCTTTTGCATGGAGCCAATCACCATAAACAACAGGATGTCCTTTTGTGTCCATTACTTCTACATGTTCAAGGCCAATACTCGACAATTCTTTACGTAGCCACTCAGCTGCATTCACGATATCATTTTTATTTTCCGAAAGTGCACTGATGCTAGGGATCTTTAAAAACTCTTTTAGTTGGTCTAAATGTTCTTGTCGATGAGCTTGTAAAAATTGTTGGAATGATACTGTCATATAAATTCCTCCATAAATCAATTTTGTATTTTACAATTTTACTGCAAATAGGAAAACTTTTCTAGTTATGAAAAAAGCCAAGGAATATCCTTGACGTTGTTATTCGTTCGGTTTTGTATTTTTATACAACTTAATTTCCAGAAGATCCTGATTAAAGTGAGCGGTCATTTTCATCTGGTTAATTGGTATCGGAAATGTAACCGTTCTACTTTTTAATTGAGTTGGTTGATCGTCTTGTCTTACTTTTATCGTCAAATCACTATCGTTAACAATTATATCTATGTTTTCTTTTTTACAGTTAGGAAGAATAGCTTCAACAATAAAAGCACTTTCTGAATCATATAAATCAATTCGAAAAACAGTTTCATCTAGATAGGAAGTAAGTGGGTTGAGAAAAAATTCATCAAACCATTTTTCCACAGCTTTTGAATCAAACGGGTCTCTCCCATTTTGATGATTCATACAGGTCCCCCCATATTGAGGTGGTTTTACTTTACAACCATTTTACTCATTTTATCTGAAATGTTGCTATATAATATGCTTTATTTTTATAGAATTGCTTAAAAATGGGAGAAGACCACTGTACTAAATAGCTTGTTCTTACATTCCGTGACCTGGATTGTTATTTCGGCGGGAATGGTTTCGGTTTTTTACTTTTTTTGAACCGCTTAAAGGCTCTGGTTGTGATCCTTGGTTCTGTCCTTTTTGGGAATTTTTTCGAATATCTGTGCCATCATTTTTGTTCATCATCATACCTCCAAATTTATTTTTAGGGGACCTTGTTTATAGGATGTTCACAAGGTGAAAAGATTATCGAATAAATTTTTTCCTAATGAACACGATAATTAAGGGGTGAACTCTATGCCATATCATAAAAATAAACAACAAGCATTTCAAGCTGCAGAACAAGGTGTCGAACAGGCCAGAGATGTGTTCGAAAGTATGGATTCAGCGTCATCCGATTTTGGTCATCATTTAAAACGGTTAAAACAAGAAATTAATGAGGCTGAACAGCAAATTGAGAATGCACATGAAGTTGCAAGTGAGACACAGCGCAAACAGCTACAATCCTTTCAAGAAGATATCGACAGGATGAAACAGCATTTTGAATAATCGTTTGGGACTACCTCTTCGAAAAAGGGTAGTCTTTTTTCTTATCTGATCGTATTTTTTATGTACTACTTTTCAACAGATAAGTGCATACGAACAACATCGGCAGCATTACCTTATTTAAAAAAGAGTTTTTATTAGTGAATTTTAGAATTTCATCTCTCAAAGGTTTAAACGATGCGTTTTCTTTATCTTGTTTGAATGGGATTACAGTGCTAAAATTTAAGGTGTTTAAATAAATAATAGGAGTTTTGACTACAATGGAAATTGAAAATATGAATGAAGAAATCATCCAATATGAAACCATGTTAAATGAATGGAAAAATAATTTATTAATGTATAAATTTGCTCTTGATGAAATTAATACAAAACTGAAAATTATTAGTGAAGATTATCAGTTTATACACAATCATAATCCAATTGAACATATGAAGTCACGAATTAAAACGCCAAAAAGCATTGCGAAGAAACTGAGACGAAAAGGTCTTGATTTAACGATTGAAAATGTAATCGAACATATCCATGATATTGCAGGTGTACGAATTACATGTTCATTCATTTCTGATATTTATCGACTAGTTGACGTTATTAGTAACCAAGATGATATCACTGTACTAAAAATAAAAGACTATATAAAAAATCCGAAACCGAACGGCTATAAAAGTTTACATTTACTAGTTACGGTTCCTGTATTTCTTACAACAAAAACAGTAAATGTTAAAGTGGAAATACAAATCCGAACAATTGCAATGGATTTTTGGGCAAGCTTGGAGCATAAGATTTATTATAAATTTGAAAAGGATGTACCGAAACATTTATTAGATCAATTAAAAGAAGCAGCTGATGTTGCTAATCGGTTAGATATAAAAATGGAACGATTAAAAGATGAAATGGAAATATATAAAGCGTTGGAATAAAAACAAATTTAAAAAGTTCAGTATTGAATTTTTTTCACATTCTTGTTGACAAACATTTTTGAGAGGAGTAAAATAATTTTTGTCAACAAGACGGGGTATTAGCTCAGTTGGTAGAGCAGCTGACTCTTAATCAGCGGGTCGCAGGTTCGAGCCCTGCATGCCCCATCATAATTGATATTCTTAAATAATTGTATAATAAAATATACTTCATCCGGGGTATTAGCTCAGTTGGCAGAGCAGCTGACTCTTAATCAGCGGGTCGCAGGTTCGAGCCCTGCATGCCCCATTAATAATTTGGAAAGCAATCTAAAGTTAGGTTGCTTTTTTGCTTCCTCATGAATTATTTTAAAATAAAGATGCTCTTATCTTTTCCTCTCCATATTCTAGATTACTATCAATTTTATTATTAATATGGTGCATATGATAAGATAAAATTATGTCTAACAATAATATACTCATATTTTACTTATCTTATAAATTATATTAATATAGACTTAAAGGAAAAGTTAGATTGGATTTACTATGACTAACTTTTTGAATATTCTACCTTGAGGGGGGAGTTCTTTTGTCAAACAAACCGTTATATGACTCAAAGAAATCTTTTGAACTAAATGGAAAACGATATCATTATTATCGTTTGAAATCAATTGAAGAACAAGGGGTAGCGAAAATTTCCCGACTACCTTATTCAATCCGGGTTTTACTTGAATCTGTTTTGCGCCAAGTTGATGGGCGAGTAATTACAAAAGAACATGTAGATAATTTAGCAAAATGGGGATCAGAAGAAGTAAAAGATGCTGAAGTTCCTTTTAAACCTTCACGTGTCATTTTACAAGACTTTACTGGTGTTCCTGCTGTTGTCGATTTAGCTTCACTTAGAAAAGCAATGGCTGATCTTGGTGGAGATCCAGATCAAATTAACCCAGAAATTCCAGTTGATCTTGTTATTGACCACTCGGTACAAGTAGATAAATACGGTACAAACGATGCGTTACGACTAAATATGGAACTAGAATTCGAACGGAATGCGGAACGTTATCAATTCTTAAGTTGGGCACAAAAAGCGTTCGATAACTATCGTGCTGTTCCACCTGCAACAGGTATCGTTCACCAAGTAAACTTAGAATATTTGGCCAATGTTGTGCATGCTATAGAGGAAAACGGCGAATATGTTGCTTTCCCTGATACGTTAGTTGGGACTGACTCCCATACAACAATGATTAACGGTATTGGTGTTC
Source organism: Bacillus andreraoultii (assembly GCF_001244735.1). Classification (GTDB taxonomy): domain Bacteria; phylum Bacillota; class Bacilli; order Bacillales; family Caldibacillaceae; genus Caldifermentibacillus; species Caldifermentibacillus andreraoultii. The sequence continues at coordinate 1,973,319 of NZ_LN868937.1, read as the reverse complement.
TTGGATGGGGTGTTGGTGGTATTGAGGCTGAAGCTGGTATGCTTGGACAACCATCTTATTTTCCAATTCCTGAAGTTATTGGTGTAAAACTAACGAATCAACTACCAAACGGTGCAACTGCAACAGATTTAGCATTAAAAGTTACTCAAGTGTTGCGTGAAAAAGGTGTTGTAGGGAAATTTGTTGAATTCTTCGGACCAGGTGTTTCGACATTACCATTAGCTGACCGTGCCACAATTGCGAACATGGCACCAGAGTACGGTGCAACTTGTGGCTTCTTCCCTGTTGACGAAGAATCTCTCGCATATTTACGTTTAACTGGACGTAGTGAAGAACAAATTGAATTAGTTAAAACGTACTTACAAAACAATGATTTATTCTTTACAACAGAAAACGAGGATCCAACATATACAGATATCGTAGAACTTGATTTATCAACAATTGAAGCAAATCTCGCTGGACCAAAACGTCCACAAGATTTAATTCCATTATCGAAAATGAAAGAATCTTTCCATACTGCGATTAGTGCACCGGCTGGAAACCAAGGATTCGGTTTAAAACAAGAAGAACTTAATAAAGAAACAACTGTTGAGTTTGCTGATGGTACAAAGACAACAATGAAAACAGGTGCTGTAGCAATCGCTGCAATTACAAGCTGTACAAACACATCTAATCCTTATGTTATGTTAGGTGCAGGACTTGTCGCGAAAAAAGCTGTCGAAAAAGGTCTGGTGCCACCAAAATATGTAAAAACATCACTTGCACCAGGTTCTAAAGTTGTGACAGGTTACTTAAAGGATTCTGGACTTCTTTCATATTTAGAGAAAATTGGCTTTAACCTTGTTGGTTACGGTTGTACGACATGTATCGGTAACTCAGGTCCACTTTTAGAAGAAATCGAAAAGGCTGTCGCTGATAGTGATCTTCTCGTTACTTCTGTTTTATCAGGTAACCGGAACTTTGAAGGGCGAATTCATCCACTTGTAAAAGCAAACTATCTAGCTTCACCACCATTAGTTGTTGCCTATGCTTTAGCAGGTACAGTAGATATTGATCTTGAAAATGATCCAATCGGAAAAGATAAAGATGGAAATGCTGTTTACTTGAAAGACATCTGGCCAACTACTGAAGAAGTAAATGAATATGTAAAACGAACAGTAACACCGGAATTATTCCGTAAACAATATGAGCGTGTGTTTGACGATAACGAACGTTGGAACGCAATTGAAACAAGTGAGGACGCACTGTACACTTGGGATAATGATTCAACTTATATCCAAAACCCACCATTCTTTGAAAACTTGAGTCCAGAACCTGAAGAGGTAAAACCTTTAACTGGTATGCGTATAGTTGGTAAATTTGGTGATTCTGTTACAACTGACCATATTTCACCAGCAGGTTCGATCGGTTTGAAAACACCAGCAGGTAAATATTTAACTGAAAAAGGTGTTAAACCACGTGACTTTAACTCTTATGGATCTCGTCGTGGTAACCATGAAGTTATGATGCGTGGAACATTTGCAAACATTCGAATTCGTAACCAAATTGCACCAGGAACAGAGGGCGGTTATACAACTTATTGGCCAACTGGTGAAGTCATGTCCATTTATGATGCTTGCATGAAATATAAAGAGCAAGGAACGGGCCTTGTAGTTCTTGCAGGTCATGATTATGGAATGGGTTCTTCTCGTGACTGGGCTGCAAAAGGTACAAACTTACTAGGCATTAAAACAGTAATTGCTCAAAGTTTTGAGCGTATTCACCGCTCTAATTTAGTGTTAATGGGTGTATTACCATTACAATTTAAACAAGGTGAAAGTGCTGAAACACTAGGTTTAACTGGAAATGAAGTTATTAATGTTCAAATCGATGAAAATGTTAAACCACGTGATTTTGTAAAAGTTACTGCTAAAAAGGAAAATGGCGATGTTGTTGAGTTTGAAGTACTCGTTCGTTTCGACTCTGAAGTTGAAATTGATTACTATCGTCATGGTGGTATTTTACAAATGGTATTACGCGAAAAACTACAAAGTAATACTGTAACAAATAACTAAAAATTATTCCTAAAAAGCTGCTCCTAAATGGGGCAGTTTTTTGATTTGTTATATATAAGTAGTTTCCTTTTTCTTTGCATTCATAGTAATTTCATTTACACATCGAATATCAATGAGCCGTATTACTGTAAAATTAAGGTTATCTTAAATACCCTTTAACTAAATACATCAAAATTCACAAATGTTAAGGATAAATAGCCGCTATTTTTCTAGCCTTCGAAAAGTAAAGAGAAATTCGACAATTTTATAGGAGAAGCCTAATGCTCACTTCCTTTACAATTTCAAAACTAACGGAGTTAATCATCATTCTGTTATAAAAGATTATCTTTTTCCCAACAAATAAAAATCCTAATATTTCTACAAATATAGACAATCAAAGAGAAATTTCAAAAATTTGTCATAATTCGTTAAGATCTTGGAAATAATAAATGATAATATAGAGATAAAGGGGTGTGAGAAAATTGAGAAAAAGCAGAAAGCGTTCATTTTCTGAACTCGTTAGTGAAAATAAAATGCAGATATTAAAAGACCAAGAAATTATGGAAAAAATAGAGAAAAGAATTGAAGAAAAGCGTATGAAAAAAGCTGAATAGAAGATTAAAGGAAAATGTAAGCATCGCAATAGCTTACATTTTTTTCATTACATAACCTTTCTTTCGTGTTGCATTCTATTGTTGAGGAGGGATGACAATGAGTAAAAATGATCATCAACAATATCAACCAGACCATCTTGGAATGCAACCTCGTAAATACGGTGGAAATAAAGGAAAGAAAATGCAAGATCAATCAGGACAACACCCTCAAGTAATTCAAACAAAAGGTGAATAAGAACTACTTGGAAAAAATTTAAAAACAACGCAAAATTTGTCGAATACTTTTGTTGTTAAGGCTCAAAATATGTTTGTACGTAAAAATATTAAGGAGGCTATCTAAATGAATCATACACCTAAACCAGATGATCGTTCGGATAACGTAGAAAAATTGCAAAATATGGTTCAAAATACAATCGAAAATATACATGAAGCTGAACAATCAATGAAAACGGCAAGTGATGAACAAAAACAACAAATCCACGAAAAAAATGAGCGCCGTAGAGAAAGTATTGAAGCAATGCGTGAAGAAATAAAGGATGAATATCATTCACAACATGAATAAAACAGTTAATTTTCATTAATAAGTCTTAAGGAGGTCATTTTGATCTCCTTTTTTAATTCACCTTCTTTCTACTATGAGATAGCCTCTTTTTTTGCATTGAAAACCTTTTCGAAAGTATAATGATTAATGTTCGTTATTTTATTAAAATAGAAAGTGATTAGGATAGTAATGGAATGGATGAAGGAAGATAAGTTAATTTCAAAAAATAAACAAAAACTTCTTGACTGTATTGTCGAAAATTACGACGAATTAACTCAAAAAGATCCAAACTATTTAGCAGAACTTCTCGTTGAATTATCAGAGCAGCTTTTACAGTCAGGAATAAATGGAAGCTTTGTTAAGCGTTGGATGGAATTAGCATTACAATTCAATTCAAAAAATATAAAAGCATTAAAATTTTTAAGTTCCTACTCTTTACAAGAGAAGATCAAAGTAGTTGATTTTTTAGCATTTCCTGCATTACGAGAATCAGATAACCGCCTTCAACGAGAAACAACTTTATTACAATATAAAGAAACTTGCGAAGAGTTTTTACCTATTGGAGATGAAATGATAGATTCACTCCGACAAGAATATCATTTATTTATTGATGATAATCAGACGCTTGAAAAGTATCAACGACTAATAACTTTAATGGAGGCGCTCATTAAAGAAATAGTCGAACTGTTAAACTTACTAAATGATTATAATGAGTCTTCCGGTCGAACATTTTATAATGGGAACCATTTTGCAAAAATTCAACAAATCGTTGAGAAAATGGATGGAATAAAAGATCGGTGGAAGGACGAGTTTCAAGTAGAACCAGCTAATGAAAAAGTAAAGCCAGCTCTACAAGAGCTAAATGAAATGATTGGGTTATCAGAAGTAAAAAAGAGAATCCAACTGTTTTATACGTATTTAAAATATCAAAAAGAACGGAAAGAACTTGGATACAAAACCCAGGATGAACCAAGTTTAAATATGGTATTACTAGGAAATCCGGGTACTGGTAAGACAACATTAGCTCGTCTTTTAGCAAAAATTTATCATGAACTAGGTGTTTTACCTAGTGAAGAAGTTATTGAGACAAACCGTGCTCAGCTAGTCGGATCATTTGTCGGACAAACCGAAGAAAATGTACGAATGATTGTTGAAAAAGCTGTTGGTGGCGTTCTTTTTATTGATGAGGCCTATAGTTTAAAGCGAGCAGGGCAATCAGGGAATGATTACGGACAAACGGCCATCGACACACTTGTATCATTAATGACAAGTAAAGAATTCGGTGGGAAATTTTCCGTCATTTTAGCAGGGTATCCAGAGGAAATGCGACAGTTTTTAGATGCCAATACAGGTTTACGGAGCCGTTTTCCCGAATCGAATATTATCGAACTTCCAGATTACAGTGTAGAGGAACTATTGCTCATTAGTGAAAAAATTGCTAGTGATAATGACTATTTATTAACTTCTAGTGCCAAAAAAGAGTTAACTTACTTAATTGAACAAACCCAGGTTGACCATACATTTGGAAATGCCCGAGCTGTTCATAACATTATTATTCAAGCTATATTTCGAAAAGGTTCAGTTGAAAAAAGCGGTGTGCCTAATCTGTTGAACTATGCTGTTCTACATAAAGAGGATTTTCAATCTGATGAAGAACAAGTAACGAAGGAACCAATGGTTAAATTAAATGAATTAATTGGACTAAAAGCAGTGAAAGAAGCTGTTCAAACATACTTGTCGTTCGTTAAAATGCAAACGTATCGTCGCGAGCATAATTTTCCTTCTGTTCCTATTCAACTTCATTCTGTTTTCACTGGCAATCCAGGTACAGGTAAAACGACTGTAGCAAAAATTTACGCAGAATTATTAAAGGAATGTGGAATGTTAAAACGTGGTCATCTCGTAGTCGCGGGCCGGGCTGACTTAATTGCTGGATATGTTGGTCAATCCGCTTTGAAAACGAAAAAAAAAATTCGTGAAGCTTTAGGTGGCGTTCTTTTTATTGACGAGGCGTACTCATTATTTAGGGGAAATAATCAAGACTACGGCAAAGAAGTAGTTGATACACTTGTAGAAGAGATGACAAATCATGGTGAAAATCTCGTAATTATTTTAGCAGGTTATCCGAATGAGATGGAACAATTATTAGAGAGTAATCCTGGTCTCAAATCACGATTTAAAAAGTTCTTCCGTTTTGAAGACTATACAACGGACGAATTAATTGCCATTATGAACTTGTTTACCAAAAATTATGCATATGAGTTGGATGAAGAGGCGATTGCTTTCTTAAGAAGCGAAATGACAATGAATCGTCCTAACGGTAATGGACGTTTTGCCGAAAATATGATCCACGAAGCAATTCAACAGCAAGCATTACGACTAACAAAACAAAATCAGCCCCTCAGTCTAGATAACGTTAATCTTATAACGAGAGAAGATGTACAGGCTGCTTACTATATTTTAAAAAAGGGAGAGTAAAACATGCAAATATCTACAACAGAAATTCAAGTACGATATTCAGAAACAGATCAAATGGGGATTGTTTACCATGCAAATTATCTTGTTTGGATGGAAATTGGTCGAACCGCACTCATTGAAGAGCTTGGTTTTAACTATGCTCAATTAGAAGAAGATGGGATATTAGCACCCGTACTTGATATTCAAATTTCTTATAAAAAACCTTGTAAATATGGGGAAAAAGTAAAAGTTAAAACGTGGATTGAAGAATATAACGGTTTAAAAACAGTATATGGATACGAGATTTTAACAGAGTCTGGTGAATTATCTGTCGAAGCGAAGAGCTCCCATGTTTGTGTAAAAAAAGATAGTTTTCGTCCCGTATCAATTAGAAGAACACATCCAGACTGGCATGAAGCTTATGAAAAGGCGAAAAAGAAGTAATGGGGGGATATGATGGCTTTTGGTATAACTCGAGAACAGGTAGATGCATGGAAACAAAAAATTGATCAAGGAGAAATTGCTTTTTTAACTCATTACTGGTATGATGAACGTTTTCCAAATGCGAAAACTGTAACAAAAGTCGGATGTAAAGACTTAAATAAGTTAATTCAATGGGGAAAACGATATGGGTTAAAAAAAGAGTGGATTCACCATCGTAATGAAGGCTATTCTCATTTTGATTTACTTGGCGAGTATGAACAACGGATACTAAAAGAAGAAGGACTTTTACAATCGACAACTCTACTTCGAAAAAAATAGGAATCAAGGATTTCTTTGTACCTTGGTTCCTATGCTTTATACTTTCAAATTATTTTTATCCACTCAGAGTAAGTGGTCTTTGCTTCTTTTAACCATATTGTATAGCATCTTGTAAAGGAACAACTTGATAGTTTTTGGTTGCTAGATACATAAGATGGATAAAATTTCGGATTCGATAATCGGATTATCGAACTTTGAACAGTTTCTGTTTTCGTTACTTGAATCGTTGCCATTCCTCCAAAATCTTTATAGTGCCCCAATTGTCTAGATAAAAAGTTTCCTAGCGAATATGCGACAAATACTCTCTTACCATTTTTCTCTATCCATTCAAACAGTTGTAACACATGAGGATGGTGTCCAAATATAATATCTACACCATATCCAGGCATACTTAATTCTTTTTTAAATGACTTCAACATCGGTTTAAATTCGTAACTTTTATTGGTTTTTGCATCATTATAAACATAGTCATGAATGAGCATATCCCCATTGGCGCCGATTGTTATCGTTCTTGACCATGTTTTTGATAATGCTTGTATATTCATTTTTCGTTGTTCATTTTCAGCAATTGAATACGTATATTCATTTTCATAATAAACATTTACTTGAATAACTATACTTGTAATGAAAGCAATTAACGTAATGGAAAGAAATATCTTTATTCTTTTATTCATTATTACACCTTTCAAATTATCATATAGTTTTCAATGCATTTAGTTATATTAAGATATCAAAATTACTTAGTTTAATCATATTTAGGGATAGATAGAGGAAATTCAGAACTAAGGCCTTTAGGCGGAGCGAGAGCCGAAGTTTTTAGCTATGCGTATAAGAAAAATGTATACTTTCCTAGTTTTATTATCTGATAGATTGATCTTTACTATAAAACATTTATAAAAAAGGAAAAATAGTTTTCCGAGAAATTTGTCGTTTGATGTCGACCTCTTTTTCTCAATGATACCATTATTATTGGTATGATAGAATCAATAAGAAAGGGGAGAGAGAATGAAAAACTGGAGAAACATATTGCTTATATGTTTATTAATCATATTATCAGGGTGTAATGGAAACAAAGCTGAAGAGGTTTCACTAAAACCTGTTGAAGTTGACTTACAGACGCCAGAACATGTCCATGTTAATGAACCATTTACTGTACGAGCGGTGGTGACACAAAAGGGGGAGGAGGTCGCGGATGCAGATGAAGTAATGTTTGAAGTTTGGAAAGCAGGAGATAAAGAAAATAGTCAAAGTCTTGACGTAATGAAACAAAATGGGGGTAAATATGAAATTGAAACAAGTTTTTCTGAGGTCGGTGAATATTTTGTTCAAGTACATGTAACTGCTAGAAGAATGCATGTCATGCCAAAGGAAAAAATTCACGTCGAAGAAAGAGCGGATAGTATAGACAACCACGATATAAGTGAATAAGAGGCCAGACATAGTACTGTCTGACCTCTATTTGCCTGTTCAAATATTATTTTTTCTTTTTCTTCTTCTTTTTATTCGATTGATTGCCAGACTTACCACCAATACTATTATTTGCTGTTGCTTTTTCCGGTTGTGGTTGAACTGGTGGATAAAGCTTTCTAGTTAAATATGTTTGTCCAATTAAATAGAACCCTGACACAGTCCAGTATAATGCTAATGCAGATGGAGTTGATAGTGATGCGATTAGAATCATCGCTGGTGACATAATCCCCATCATTTTCATCATTTGCTGTTGTTGTTGCTGTTGTTGATCTGACATACCAGGTGTCGTTGCTTGTGGCATCACTGACATTGATACTCTGAATTGTAAGAAGTAAGCAATACCAGCCAAAATTGCAATAATCCAGTCGGTCTTCCCTAAATTAAACCATAAGAATGAGTGACCGGCAATTTCTGGTGAGAGTCGAATTGCGTAATAAAGCCCCATCCAAATTGGAATTTGCAGTAAAATTGGAAGACAACCCATATTCAACGGATTAAAATTATGCTTTTGATATAATTGCATCATTTCTTGTTGAATTTTCATTTGTTCTTCTTTTGTTTTGGCAGCCTTTAACCGAGTTTGGATTGCTTCCATTTCTGGTTTCATTACTTCCATTTTTTCGCGCATATCTTTTTGCTTTTTCGCAGCATTTAACGCAATTGGTAGAAGAATTGTTCTTAAGATGATTGTAATAACAATAATCGCTAATCCGTAACTACTGCCAAGAAACTCACCTAAAGCTTTAATAACAATAATTAATGGATTGACAATGTAGTCATGGAAAGCCCTTCCTTCAGTTTGAGCCGCTGCACAACCGGATAATAAAAATACAGAAACAATTAAAACAATTGAAAGTAAAAACGTCTTACTTTTCTTCAATACTATTCCTCCTCAATTTAAATGATATTTTCTCTTTAATGAATGTAGGAAGAATAATCCGTCTGGTTCATCATCACTACCACGATCTTTTCTTCGTATCGTTTTCGGTAACCAAACGAAGAATGTATAGACACATTCCATCCGAAGATGATATAGTTTGGAATCTAAAACGACATGAAAAGGATCATTTCTCTTTAGTGGGTAATTAGAAATATGTATACGTGCCCATTGTTTGTATAAGAAAAACAAAATATAAAGAAAAACACATACGTAAGTCGAATAAAAAAGTAAATCTTGGTATGTATCAGCTAACATCTCTATCATTGGATGACTCCTTATTCCACATTTTATCAACTGAAACGACTTTCATTTTATATGATGTCATAGGATGAAGTCAAGATGTAATCATCTCTTAAAAAATTCCCTCTTCTAAAATAATGCCATATTACATATCTATTAGTAAACTATGAACTCTAATAGGTGGTCTTAATATGAAACAAATCATAAAAATTTTATTTTTTCTCTTTTCACTAATATCCGTAGCAAGTGCCGTCATTTCAAGCCAAACGAATTTATTTTTCTCAAGCTTTTTATTACATGAATCTCAAGAAGGGAAATCCGATTCAACTAACTTTTTAAAAATGATAGCTTCAGAGAACCATTATTATTCTACACTTTTACCAGATGAAGGTGACTCTCTTTTTACAAACGCAATAGAAATTGCCACCAATGTAAATATAAAAGATGTGCGAAGTTTAATTTTTGATGAAGTGCCTGGGTTATTTTCCATGACATCAGATATCGTCATAGCTGGGGAAGGAACTGATTTTACTAACTTACCAATTGAATCTTCACCACCGATAGAAGAAGTATTAAAAGATCGTGAAATTGCAGAGGACAGCCTTAACAAAATTGAAAAAGAAGAGCCAAAACAACCGATTAAAAAACCAGAAAAGAATACCGTCTTTATCTACCATTCACATAGTAGGGAATCATTCATCCCTCACTTAAAAGGAGTGAATAATGCCAATGGAGCCTTACATAAAGATGTAAACATAACTTTAGTAGGGGAAAGATTAAGTAAAAAACTTGAAGAAAAAGGAATTGGTTCAGTAGTTGATAAGACTGATATCCCAGAATTACTAGCAAAAGAAGGGTTAAAATATTCTCGTTCTTATCAAGCTTCTCGTGAAGTTGTCAAGGAAGCCTTAGCTCAAAACCATGATTTATCCTATTTGATAGATGTCCACCGTGATAGTGCCAAGCGGGAGACGACGACAACACAAATAAACGGAAAGAATTATGCAAAACTATACTTTATTGTTGGAAAAGCTCATCCGAATTATAAACAAAATGAAAAAATTGCCGTTGAATTAAATCGAATGATAAAGAAAAAATATGGTAGTTTAACGCGTGGAGTATATCGTAAAGACAAGACAGAAGGTAACGGTATATACAATCAAGATTTATCACCTAATGCATTTCTTATTGAAGTTGGTGGACCTGAAAATACGTTAGAAGAAATGTACAACACGGTTGATGTACTAGCTGATATTTTTGCCGATTATTATTTCAAGAATACCGACGCGATAGAGGTAAATAAATAAAGAATACTCAAGGCTTGACGAGTGCAGCAGTTCGCATAAAAAGGTTTTCTCGGTTTAGATGTAATACTGCTAGAGCCTTCCTAATAGCTAAAAGTAAGTGCCAGAATCCATTAGGATCTGGCACTTGTGCTATAACCATTTTACTTTTGGCTCTGTTTTATCCTTAATCCGTTTTATATTGGTACGATGTCGATAGAAAATAAATACACTAAATAAAAAAATGACAATGATGAGCGGTAAATCGCGAGTAAAGAAGGAATATATAAGTGCTACAATTGCCGCAACCATTGATGATAACGAAACGTACTTTGAAAGATATAATGTAATAATAAATCCTAATACAAGGATAAAGAAAAGAATTGGGTTGTAAAATAATATGACCCCACCAGACGTAGCAACTGCTTTTCCTCCGCGAAAGTTTGCAAAAACTGGATACATATGACCAATTACAGCAACCATCCCAACAATAAGTGGATGAAGTTCCCATTCCATTGGTACGTTGTAGTGAGCTAATATTGAAGGCAGGCTTGTTGCTAATGTTCCTTTTAAAATATCAGCTACCATGACAATAATACCGGCTTTTACGCCAAGTGTACGAAAAGTGTTTGTAGCCCCAAGATTACCACTTCCGTGTTCACGAATATCGGTTTTATAAAATATTTTACCAATGAGTAATCCGGATGGAATTGAGCCAATTAAATAAGCTAAAAGAACCATTAATACCGTATACATAAAACTGCCCCTTTTATTTACAAAATCGATTCTGTTTTGATTATACACAATGAGCTTTCTTTTTAATAGCATATTCCATCGTTTATGATAAAAAATTGGCATCAAAATAGGCGTCCAATCTTTTAAGTAGGACGAGATCCATAGTTTTAGTTTAGCTTATAAGAAAGTAGTAGATATGAATAAATTTATACTTTCTAAGTAACCAAAAAATAAAAAGCCGACAATTGTCGACTCTCTACACATATGACTCATAACCATGATATAATAAATAGGATGTATTTAATTGGTTATTTTTTTACTTGATTTTGTTCTAATAAATCTTTAATAAATAAAAAACCATCTGCAAATCCTTGTTTAAATATTTGGACATCGTAATCATCATTCATCTGAAAAGTCATATCTTTTAAAGTTGTGATTAAGTGCCGTTTTTCTGAAGGAAGCAATTTTTCTATTTCATTCACGTGTAACTCCCATTCTTGATAGAAGTTTCGGTATTCATCCCTTTGGAACTGCAATCGAATTCCTTCAATTCGTTCTAATGCGATTTGTTTGAAATGATGATTAAAGGAAGGGGGCTTCATATAGATTCCACCTTTTATTCATATATTGAATAAACATTATTATTTTATCTATATATAGAATAAAGCATTATATACCATTTGTAAATAGGAAGAGAATAAATAATTTTCAGACGGGCAAATAGGAGTGTTTTGATTATGATTACGGATCAAAAAATAGGAGAATTAATGAGGAAGATTCGAAAAGAAAAAGGCTATACTTCATCTGAAATTGCTGATAAGTTGAATATTTCACAGCCTAAGTTTTCTCGAATTGAAACAGGAAGTCAATCGATTCCAGTAACATTTCTAAATCAATTTTGTGAGGCTTGCCAAATTTCATTAGTAGATTTTACATATTTATTAAAAGATAATGGACAAATTGAACATTTAACAAAAATTAAAGAAAACACTTCTGAATATAATACTTTAAGTTATTCAATTTCTGAACTATTAACCGATTTAACACTTGATGAGCGAAAAGCGATTATCCATTTAATTCATACGTTTAAAAACAATGAACCCCTTAAGTGAAGTTAACCTTAAGGGGTTTTGTATGACAAGATTGTCTCTCAAATGATTCATTTTACGCTTACGATAAAATTTCAAGGTTTACAAGTAATGCGAGAATAATTTGAAGTAGTAGTTGAATATTTACTGCAAGGTTAACATCTGTAGTATTGACCTCAACACCACGAGAGTTTTCAATAACTGTTTTTTGAACATTTACTTGTTTAATACCAGTAGAAGAGAATAATGTTTGTTTAATTTCTTCCGCATCATCAGCAGAAGCTACTGAAATATTAATAATCGCAGCAATAAAAGCATTAAGGGAAGCGACAAGTGAAATGGCAGCTTTTGCATCCGTTGTATTAACCGTTACATCCGCGGAATCGCGAACAAGAATTAATTCTTCGGAGACCTGGTATTCTTTTACCGTTTGAATAGATTTTTGGTCATCATCATTTGAAAGAAAACGGCCTAGTGGATGGTCTGACGTAGGGTCTAGTGCATTCCACTCTCGGTGATGCGATGTTGATCTATGTGATTCTTCTAAGTTTACATGAAAGCTTTCTTGATTCAAAATATATTCCTCCTTTTTTCATTTACTATAAAATATGCTTGTGATTCCTATCTGACAGGGACAACTTACCGAGGTTATTGGCCTTTTTTTGTGTCATTTCCCTCTTTTGACGTATCATTCATCTTTGTTAGAACTTGATTTACTTCGTTTTGTAGTTGATAAAAAATGTTACGTAGCCGCTCTTTTTCTTGTTCTGATAGATGATTTGATTTTACATTATGCTTTTTGAAGGTGTTTTGTACAAGTACATTAATAATATCTCCTTGAGAGTTTGATAAAAGCCGATTTTGTTGCGATTGAGTTGAATGGTTACGTCTGTTATGATTGGTTTGGTTATTCGTTTTATGGAGGTTCCTTCTTTCTCTTCTCATTACAATTCCTTCCTTTCCCTTATAAGGCTAAATAAACAGTTAAACAATAACTGCGATTCACCGTTAGATAATGTTTCTTGCAAGTAAAGTACAGCCTTCCTCAATAATTACAATATGAAGAACTATACGATATTGACTAGACAACCGTGTAATTTAGGGAATTTAATATAAAAACAACTTTGAAAAAATTTGGAAACATAGTATGATTATTCTTGTTAAAATAAGAAGAACTACATAAACTAGGCAAAAGTTATAGATTTGTTTTCGGATTTAGCATAATCTTCATCCTTGAGCAGGATTTTTGCTAAAGTCAGCGAATATAAGAAAATAACAGGAGGTTGTAATGATGGTTGAAAATCCTTCTTTAGAGGAATTAGGAGCACTATTAAAAAAAGCAAAACGAATTGCTGTTGTCGGTTTAAGCAACAATCCGGAGCGCACATCATACCAAATATCGAAAGCAATGCAAGACGCTGGTTACGATATAATCCCTGTAAATCCAACTGTGGATGAAGTTCTTGGTGTCAAAGCTGTAAAAACGTTAAAAGAGATTGAAGGACATGTAGATATAGTAAATGTTTTTCGTCGCAGTGAGTTTTTACCCCAAATTGCAAAAGAGTTTGACGAAATAGATGCCGATGTGTTTTGGGCACAACAAGGTGTTGTCAATGAAGAAGCTTACAAATTTTTAAAAGATCGTGGCTACACCGTTGTCATGGATTTATGTATTAAAGTCATTCATGCTCTGACCCGATGAACTAGAAAAAGGTCGAACAAACCACCCGTCGACCTTTTTCTTTTTACTTATAAAAAAGTTGGCTATCCCATATGTGTAAAATATTACTCGGGGGTTAAAATACCACGTTTTGGAAAATATTAACTGGCAAAAAAAGAGAAGGCACTCTAATATAAATGTAAGCTACCAGGCTTAATACATTTAGAAAGAGGCCTTCTCATGGATAAAATTATATCAAGAATTTATGGATTAATAAAGGAAACAAATAATTTAATTGAATTCGAGGAACAACTTCAAATCTTGATGTATGAAACATTCGCATCATTAGTTGGGGATGTTTTTACTAATATTAATCAAGTAATCAAAGAAAATAAGCAAACGGAAAATTGGACAGTTGAAAGAAACGATGAGAAGACAATCCAATTTATTTTCGGATCTGTTCGCTTTAAGAGGACGCTTATGCATGATGTTAATGGAAATCCACACTATCCCTTAGATGAGTGGCTAGGGTTCATAAAACATCAAAGGTATAGCCCTCTGGTGGAAGTAAAGGTAGCTGAATTAGCAAGTGAAAATACATACCGTGAATCTGCACGTATTTTAAAAGAATGGTCGGCTGTAAATGTTAGCCATACAACAGTCGGTAATATTGTGAAAAAGGTTGGAGAGGCCCAAGCAAAGGCTGACCAAGAAATGGTGGATGAACTTGAAGAATCGGCATCGTTGCCAGAAGGAAAGAAAGTTGATTTTTTATATGCAGAAGCTGATGGTGTATTTGTTCGGGGGACAGAAAGAAAAAAACAGATGGAAGTTTGCCACGGGATTATTTATGAGGGATGGAATAAAAATGGCAAGCGCGTCTCTTTGAGAAACCAAAAGGTAATTATGACAACCCAGCCAACAAACACGTTTTGGAAGGAATTTCAGGCCTTTTCTGCCAATGAATATTCGATAGAAAATACACATGTAATTACGAATAGTGACGGGGGCAGAGGATATACAGCTGAGAAGTTCCAAGAGGCTTTTTCACAGTCGAAACACCAAGTATTAAATCAATTAGACTCGTATCACATAGGTGAAGCCTTAAACCGAGCTTTAGGCTGGAAAAAGAATAAATTCAAGGGGTCTATTCAACAAGCTTTATCAGACCATGATAAAAAGGCCTTTTCATTATATTTGGATACATTTGAAAGTATGCTAACCGACGAAAAAGAGATAAAAAAAGTAAATGATTTTCGAGGTTATATTTTGAATAATTGGGATCGGATTTTTGATTGGCGAGATAAAGTGAAAAGTCATCCAAAAGATGCGCGTGGGTTAGGTGGAATGGAGTCGAATCAACGCCGTATTTCTTTCAGGATGAAGAAAAGAGGTATGCATTGGAGTAAAGAAGGTGCGGAGGCCATGGTAAAAGTAAAACAAGGGATAATCAACGGAACTTTGCGAGACGTATATTTAAAGGCACAAGGACGAAGTGAAAGAAAGCATCGTGAAGTGAAAAGAACCATTCGTATGTCTCAAGTATTACGCCAGCCTACACAACCTTCTATCGGTGTAAAAAACGGTAGTATAAGCTTGTACGTCGCCCACTCAACAGCGACAGGGAAATTATTAAAATGTTTTCGGTAATAGAAGTACCCTAGAATAATTTGTTTGGTTCTTGTTTTTTAGAACCGAACAAATTATTCTAGGCCAGCAAGCGTTAGCGCGGTAGCTGAAATAGCTGTACAAAAATAGAGTGCCTGAAGTATTGGTGTAAAAACAAGACCGAGAAACTCTTGACACATACGGCTATCCATGGGTTATAGCTAAAAAAATGAAAATCCTGTATAATAAAACAAGAAATACAAACGAGCGTTCTCTATTCTAAAAAATACAAGATAGCGCAAGACATAGTTTTGAAAGGGGAATGGTTGTGGTACAACGTCAACCAATCGAATACAATGATGATTCAATCCAGGTTCTCGAAGGCCTTGAAGCAGTTAGAAAACGACCTGGAATGTATATTGGTAGTACTGATGCAAAAGGATTGCATCATTTAGTTTATGAAATCGTAGATAATGCGGTAGATGAAGTGTTAGCTGGGTTTGGTGATCATATTATCGTAAAAATACATGATGATAATAGTGTAACCGTTATTGATCACGGACGTGGTATGCCGACTGGTATGCACAAAACTGGGAAACCGACTTCGGAAGTTATTTTCACGATTCTTCATGCTGGTGGAAAATTCGGTCAAGGTGGATATAAGACAAGTGGCGGACTCCACGGTGTAGGTGCCTCTGTCGTAAACGCTCTATCCGAATACTTAACTGTAACAATTAAACGTGATGGATCCATTTATCAGCAACGATTTGAAAATGGGGGGAAGCCCGTAACTACATTAGAGAAAATCGGAAAAACAAAAGAATCTGGTACAGAAATTCATTTCAAGCCAGATGCATCTATTTTTTCAACGACTGTTTTTAACTATGATACGTTATGTGAGAGACTACAAGAATCAGCTTTTCTCTTAAAAGGTTTAAAAATCCAATTAATTGATGAACGAGATGGTAAATCGGATATATTTGAATACGAAAACGGTTTGGAAGCTTTTGTTCAATACTTAAACGAAGATAAAGAGCCGCTCCATCCAGTTGTTAGTTTTGAAGGCGAACAAAATGAAATTGAAGTGGATTTTGCTTTCCAATTTCACGATGGTTATTCTGAAAATATGGTTTCATTCGTTAACAATGTTCGAACAAAAGATGGGGGAACTCACGAAGCTGGCGCACGTTCTGCGATGACAAGGGTTTTTAATGAATATGCAAGAAAAGTGAATTTATTAAAAGAAAAAGATAAAAACCTTGACGGAGCTGATATACGTGAAGGATTGTCCGCCATTGTCTCGGTTCGAATACCGGAAAACCTTTTACAATTTGAAGGGCAAACAAAAGGAAAATTAGGAACAAGTGAGGCGCGTTCAGCGGTAGAAGTCGTCGTGTCTGAGAAATTATCATATTATTTACAAGAGAATGCCGAAATAGGAACGATGTTAATTAAAAAAGCAGTAAAAGCCCAACAAGCAAGAGAAGCGGCTCGAAAGGCACGTGAAGAAGCTCGAAGTGGAAAGAAACGAAAAAGATCTGAAGCACTTCTTTCCGGTAAACTCACTCCAGCTCAATCGAGAAATCCTGATAAAAATGAATTATATCTTGTAGAGGGAGATTCCGCAGGTGGTTCGGCAAAACAAGGTCGTGACCGACGATTTCAAGCAGTATTACCTCTAAGAGGAAAAGTTATTAATACAGAAAAGGCAAAGCTAGCCGATATTATGAAAAATGAAGAAATCAATACAATTATTCATACAATTGGTGCTGGTGTTGGTGCAGATTTTAATGTTGAAGATGCCAACTATGATAAAGTCATTATTATGACTGATGCGGATACAGATGGTGCTCATATTCAAGTATTGTTACTTACTTTCTTTTATCGATATATGCGACCGTTAATTGAAGCAAAAAAAGTATACATTGCCCTACCTCCACTTTTTAAAGTTAGTAAAGGAACGGGTAAAAAAGAAATTATTGAGTACGCGTGGACCGATGAAGAATTACGTGCAATAACGAAAAAGATGGGAAAAGGTTATGTTATTCAACGATATAAAGGGCTAGGAGAAATGAATGCCGATCAATTATGGGAAACGACTATGAATCCAGAAACTCGAACATTAATACGGGTGAAAATTGATGACTTTACCCGTGCGGACCGGCGGATTTCAACATTAATGGGTGATAAAGTTGAACCGCGGCGAAAATGGATTGAAACGTATGTTGATTTCGGTTTAGAAGAAGGCGCAAGTTTGTTAGACAATGAGAATATTCAATCAGCAAGTGAGGTGGATCGGTAATGGCGCACTCAGAACAACTACTTGATTTACCATTAGAAGAAGTCATTGGCGATCGATTCGGCCGTTACAGTAAATATATTATTCAAGATCGGGCTTTACCGGATGCAAGAGATGGATTAAAACCTGTTCAACGAAGAATTCTTTATGCGATGCATGTAGAAGGAAATACGGCAGATAAACCGTTTCGGAAATCAGCCAAAACGGTAGGGAATGTTATCGGTAATTACCACCCTCATGGTGATTCATCTGTATATGAAGCGATGGTTCGGATGAGTCAAGACTGGAAAATGAGGAATGTTTTAATTGAAATGCACGGAAATAACGGGAGTCTTGACGGAGATCCCCCTGCTGCGATGCGGTATACCGAAGCAAGATTATCAAGTATAAGTGCTGAATTATTACGAGATATCGAGAAGAAAACAGTTGATTTTATTCCAAACTTTGATGATACAGAAGACGAACCGGTTGTTTTACCCGCGCGTTTTCCTAATTTACTTACTAACGGTTCAACAGGGATTTCAGCTGGTTATGCAACAGATATTCCGCCACATAATTTAGGTGAAGTGATTGATGGGGCAATTTTACGAATGCAAAACCCAGACTGTACAGTAGACGATTTAATGAAAGTAATTAAAGGTCCGGATTTTCCTACAGGAGGAATTATCCAAGGAATTGACGGAATCAAAAAGGCCTATGAAACAGGGAAAGGGAAAATTATTGTTCGTGGAAAAGCAGAAATTGAATCAATCCGTGGCGGCCGTGAACAAATTGTTGTCTCAGAAATCCCATATGATGTAAATAAGGCGAATTTAGTGAAAAAAATTGATGAATTTCGTCTTGACCGTAAGATTGAAGGAATTTCAGAGGTCCGTGATGAAACCGACAGAACAGGACTTCGTATCGTCATTGAGTTGAAAAAAGAAGCAGATAGTAACGGGATACTTAATTATTTATTTAAGAATACAGACTTACAAATAACGTATAATTTTAATATGGTTGCTATCTATAATCGCAGACCAAAATTAATGAGTTTACCAGCTTTATTAGATGCGTATATTGGGCATCAAAAAGACGTTGTAACAAAACGGTCAGAGTTCGATTTAAATAAAGCAAAAGAGCGTCAACATATTGTTGAAGGGTTGATGCGAGCTTTATCGATTCTTGATGAGGTCATTGCCACAATACGAGCATCAAAAGACAAACGGGATGCAAAGAATAATTTGATGGATAAGTACCAATTTACTGAACCACAATCTGAAGCAATTGTTTCGTTACAATTATATCGATTAACAAATACAGACATTACCCAATTACAAGCAGAAGCGGACGAACTTGCCAAAAGAATAGATGAATTAACCGAAATTTTAGCTAGTGAAGTAAAGCTACAACAAGTGATAATTACTGAATTGAAAGAAATAAAGAAAAAGTACGCAGACGCTCGGAAATCACAAATTGAAGAAAAAATTGAAGAACTAAAAATAGGTCTTGAAGTTTTAATTAGTAGTGAAGATGTAATTGTCACAGTTACAAAAGAAGGATATATAAAAAGAACAAGTATACGTTCATACAGTGCATCAAATGGTGAAGATTTTGGTATGAAAGATACTGATCAAATTCTTTTCACGTACGAAATTAACACGATGGATGTTTTATTAGTTTTTACAAATAAAGGGAACTACTTGTATTTTCCTGTCCATTCACTTCCAGATATACGTTGGAAAGATGCTGGACAACATATATCAACATTAATTCCAATTGACCGGGATGAACAAATAATTGGGGCAATCCCGGTTAAAGACTTCCAAGCAACAAATTATTTATTATTTGTTACAAAAAATGGGATGATCAAAAAAACTGAGCTTTCTCTTTACAAAGCCCAACGATATTCCAAGCCATTAATCGCTATTAATTTAAAAGATGATGAACTTCTATCGGTCCATTTAACTGATGGGACGAAAGAGATATTCTTATCAACTTATTTAGGTTATGGGTTACGATTTACTGAAGAAGAAGTGAATCCAATTGGTGTACGAGCTACAGGCGTGAAAGGAATTAATTTAAAGGACAATGATTATGTAACTGGCGGATCGATTATTGACAACCACGCACAACAATCAATCGTCGTCGCAACTCAACGCGGGGCAGTGAAGCGAATGTCAATTGATGAATTTGAAGTTTTAACAAGGGCGAAACGCGGATTACTTATGCTACGGGAATTAAAAGCGAATCCTCATCGAATCATTGGTTCTATAGTTGTTAATGAAGAAGATACAGTTGCAATTATTTCAGAACATAATCTAACTGAAACGATTGATGTAAAACAATTACGGTTAAATGACCGTTATTCAAATGGTTCTTTCTTTATGGACGAATCGGAAAGTGGAGAAATTATTCGTTTAACAAAAGTACAGAAAGAGCCAACGAAAGTAAGCAGTACTGAGTTAGAATGAGTGGATTAAATAATGATTTTGAAGCTGTCTAATTATTACAACATTTTTAGACAGCTTTTTATTTATTTATTCACCGCTTTTTGATTGACAAAAATAATTTAGTCGTGTTATATTTAATATTTTGACAAAAAAATAAAATTATGGTACGGTTAATATAGAGTTCATTTAGGAGGGATTGTTTTGTTTCAAGTTGGAGAAAAAGTATTTTATCCTTTGCATGGTGCTGGTGAGATTCAAGGTATTGAAAATAAAGAGGTTTTAGGAAAAGTACAGCCATATTACCTAATCAAAATACCTTGCAGCAATATGGATGTCATGATCCCAGTTGCTAATGCTCGTAAATTAGGTGTACGACCATTAACAGACCCAATGATATTAAAGGAATTATTATTGAGTATTAAAGATTATGAACTTGATAACGAAACACCATGGAAAGATAAGTTTAAACTAATTATGGAAAAAATTAAAAGTGGAGACATAGAAGACACAGCAATTATTTACAAGTATTTAATGGCAAGAAGTAAAGAAAAAATGTTAAACACAAATGAAAAAGCACTCCTAAGTAGGGTACAGAAGTTTTTAGTTAGTGAAATTTGTATGATACAAGATATTAATGAAAATGAAGCGGAACATTTGCTCATCAGTTAAAACGAAATGGTAGAAACGATCTGTCCTATTATTCATCCTTAAGAATTCCAATCATATCGATGATTAAAATAGTTTTTGTATAAATAACAAAATATATTTTTTCTATTAACAAGCATAAAAGAAAATGCTTGTTTTCTTTTTTATTAGGAGTAATTACCTAGATTTATGTTAAGACCTATACCTCATGTATTTATGAATTAAATATAATATGATGGAAATATTCGAAAAGTGGCCCATATTTTATAAAATTATTACATATCTTTTAAAGAGGGACGGATAAGTTTACCAATTCCATTTTTCGAGAATGAATAATCTAGGAGGGCAAATGAATGAAGTTATGTGAAAGTTGTGGAAGTGAGGTACGAGAAGACGTTCAAATTTGTTCATCATGCGGATCTAATATTCGAACTATTCAAGAAAGTGCTGCTTCCCAACAATTTTCAGAGTCAAATTTAACGAATCCAAAACCGGGGTTAAGTGGAAAAACAAAATGGATTCTTATATCGACAATTGTATTTCTTCTTATAGGAGGAATTGTCACAGCGGCTTTTATGTTCAACAACAATCCGAAGAAATTATTTTTCAAAGCAGAAGTAACAACTTTTAAAAATAAGTTAGAAGCGTTAGAGAAGCAGTATGGGGACATATTAGATTTTCAGAAAGCGGCAACTGAACAAACGTCTACATCTGCGGTAACAGTGAAGGGGAATGTGAAGTTTGACAGTGGAAGCTTAAATTCTGATATGATGTTACTACAAGCAATCATTGACCAATTATCAATTGTATATGCAAGTTCTATTATTCCAGAAGAAAAAACAAATTATCAAACGATGGCGTTTCGGATGGGCGATTCAACAATTGTTGATATGGAAATGTTGCAAACAGATAAACAATTTGGAATGAAGATCCCACTTTTGCATAAAGATTTTCTATATTTAAATACGAACCAATTCGGAGATTTCATGAGAACGTTTGATCCTACTTATAGTGGACCGGATACCATTGAAGTTCCACAATATAAATGGAGTGACTTTGAACTTTCAGAAAAAGAAAAGAACCATCTTGTAAATCATTATCGAGAATTTTTCTTAGAAGCATTGAAAGATGATTATTTCAGTGTCGAAAAAGGTGAAAGCTATAAACATAACGATACGAAACTGAAGTTAACAAAAGTTACAATGGCTTTATCGCCTACCGAGACACAGAATGTATTGAAGAGTTTTATCGGTACTATGGCAAAAGATGATCAATTACACGAAATTATCGCGAAACGAGTTGCTAAACTTGCTAAACAAAGTGGAACTGAATTTGATCCGACAATAAACGGAGACTTAACCGATGCCAAATATGTTAAGTCGGAACTAAAAAAATCATTAAAGGATGCTCAGAAAGAAGTTGAGAAAGTAAAAATCAAAGACGGGTTAACCTATACAATATTTGTTGATAAAAATGATCAAATAATCGATCGTAATATAGCATTCGGACTCGATGGTAAAGAATTTGACTTGAATTCAGTTTTATCCACGAAAGATATACCAATAGATAATAATAAAAGATTTCAAGAAACGACATTCTCTATCACACCAACTGATGAGAAGGAAGGGAAAATTCTCGTTACTTATACGAATGATATGAATTCTGGTAAAGAGAAGAGGGTTGAAGATTCCGCCTTGTCTCTATATGTAGAGGAATACAGTGATGTAATATTTGATGGAAAGTTATCCGTTAATTCAACTTATAAAGGAAAAAAACCAAACGAGCAAAAAGCTGATCATCATTTTGTATTGAATGTAGGCGGAAGTGCATTTGGAGATGAGGATGTTCATTTATCTGGATCAGTCAATGAAAATTGGGATTATAACTTGAAAGAAAAGGTTGGAAAAAATAATTACGATATTTCCCTTGATTTTACTGAATTTGATGAAGCTCCATTTTCATTATTATTAAATATTGAGTCAGAAACAAAAATAAAGGAAAAGAAAGATGTAAAAATTCCTTCTTTGGCTGATGGAATAAATGTGGCAGAGTTAAGCGAAGAAGAATTTTATGACTTAATGCTTGAGATTCAGTCTAATGTGGAAGAATTTATGTATAATTTCCAATCTGAATTTTTTGGCTTTTAAGGTGAATGATGAAAAAGACTCTATTTTATAGTTTCTTTCAGCTAAAAATGTTCATAAAGCTTTGGAGACTAGGCATTATTCTTTTTATTGCCCCTATGCTGGTTCTATCCGGCATAGGGTTCATATGTATTCAACTAATATCAAAAGATGGACTTGTCGAGCCGTTTCAAGTTGCAATTGTTGACAATGACCGAACAAAGGCTACTGAGTTTATCATTCAGCATTTAAAGGAAAATGAACAAATAGCTAAAGTCATTACATTTACCGAGTTAAATGAGAAAAGTGCAAATCAAATGATGGAGAAAAATAAAATCACGGCAATAATCTTCATTCCTAATGGATTTAGCCATGATGTGAGTATTGGCATAAATACGCCTGTAACTGTAATCAGTAATGTAAAGAAGCCAATTCAGTCACTTTTAACTGTCCAATTATTGGAAAGTGCAACAAAGTTTACGTCAGCTGCACAGAGTGGTATAAATACGATTTATCACTTTTTAGAAAAAGCCAATGTAGACGAAGAGAGGATTAACGAAGAATATAATAAAAGCCTTGCAACATTTGCACTTCATATATTAGGCCGAGGTGAAATATTCCAAGTTACAAAGAAAACGAGTATAAATCATCATTTACTCGAATATTACTCGAATTCTTTTTATGTTTTAACGATGATGCTTTGGAGTTTTATTGTTTATCTGTTATTAAAGTTCAACATATCAACATCATTAAAGTTGCGCTTAATGACAAGAGGATTAACGGCCAAAGCGAATACAATGGCAAGTTTGATCACATCATTTATTGTGATCACTATTTTAAGTACTTTTTGCGTTATTTTACTTTCACTTATTTTTGACATTCATTGGTTCCAGCTTACCGTTCAATCATTTCTCGTCGTTTTATCATTCGCACTTTTATTCTCACTTATTAGTTCAATATGTAGTAGTAATAAAATATTCATGACTGTAGGATTTTGTATCATTATCATTGGAATAATTGGGGGCGGACATATCATTCCAGTAATCTATTACCCAATTTGGTTAGAACAAGTTGGCAAAATGACCATAAACTATTGGGCACTTTCTTTAATTAGTGGGAAAGGAAACGCTCTTAGTCTTATCGTCTTTAACATTTGCACACTCCTTATGCTAATAATATTATTATTTTTCCAGAAGAAAGATAGTAGAGTAGGTGGTATAGATTGATAAAAAATGTACTAATAAATAAAGAAACGATCCTATTTATCTTTCTTCTACCAATTGCTCTCACTTTTTTTCTTGGTAAATTTTTAGTGGAAGCGGAAGATGGACTTGCCATTCCGATAGCTTTCATTGATGAGGATCATTCATTTTTTTCTAAGCAAGTAATCGAAAGACTGAAACAAAAATCAAAGATAGAAATATACGTAGTAACGAGGGATAAGGCAGAACGTCTTTTAATGAAAAATGAAGTAGATTCTGTTTATATTATTAAAAATAGATTTCAAGAAAATGTGTTAAAAAATCAAGTAGGAGCAGTAGTCGATGTTTGGACAAATGAGAATTCTATCGTAAACGGTATTATTCAGGAAGTCGTTGCTAGTGAAGTGATTCGTTTATCGAGCAATAGTATCGCAGCAAATTGGGTTGTTATGAACTATGAACAGATGGGGTTACAGAATGAACAAACTGCTGAACGTTTATGGGAACAAGCGTATCGTTTTTCCGATGGCCAATGGGAGCCTCAGCCGTTAATGACAGTAAATGCGAAAACAGCTCATGAAAATGGAACAGAGACTTCTCCACCCGTTCAATGTGTAAGTATATTTCCATATATAGGTTTATGGTCGTTTTTTTCCATGTTCTTTATTATTTTTTCACTCGATTGGCTTGTAAAGGAAAAGGAGCGAATCTTACCGCGAATAAAAACGACGAGTAAAGGTTTACAATTTTATATAACAAGACGGATTGCCTTACTATCGCTTTTATTTTGTATTCAGGCGGGGATTACCTTCATTTTGTTTAAGCGACTCCTAGAACTTGAATTAACAATGATACATTTATTTCAAATGATTTACTTCATCAACTTAATTATTATTTTGATTTCGTTTTTAGCTAGTTTATTTTCTAATGGAAATCATTTTTATTTCATTAGCTTTATCTTCGTTTTTATGATAGGGATTTTTGGCGGAAGTTTCTTTCCGGTAACAGAATGGTATGAAGAGCTACCTCTAGACATTCGTTGGCTATTTCCTCAAACAATTCTTACTGGAATAGGGAACACGACTTATTATTTGTTCCTTACCTTGATTGCCAGTATTGTTTATTTTGTTATGCTATGGAGGTTCGAAAAAATAAAGTGATACATGTAGAAGCAATTCGTAAAAAATATGGAAAAAAGGAAGTTTTAAAAGATATTTCCTTTGCCGTCCATAAAGGAGAAATATTCGGCTTAATTGGTCCAAATGGAGCAGGAAAAACAACCTTACTCTCCATATTAGCAACGAATGAATTACCTAATCAAGGTAAAATAACTATGAATGGCTATGATGTTATGAGGGACAGAAAAATGATCCGCGATATGATTGGATTTGTTCCACAAGATATTGCACTTTGGCAGCAAATGACTGTTGAAGAGAACTTTCTCTTCTGGAATCGATTAAATAAAAAACGGATAAATAAGACTGAACTTTATCAGTTATGTAAAAAAGTACAGCTTACAGATCAATGGAAAACGAAAGTTCGTCATCTTTCAGGTGGAATGAAGCGAAAATTAAATATTGCGGTTGCACTGATTCATAATCCACAAGTTTTGTTAATGGATGAGCCAACGGTAGGAATTGATATTCAGTCAAAAATAGAAATTACTCGCTTCATTAAGGAAATGGCTGAGCAAGGAATGACCGTCATCTATACAACTCATGATAGCAATGAAATTCTTTCTTTATGCGATCGAATAGGAGTATTGAAAAAAGGGGAATTTTCGTTTATTGGAACCATTCAAGAAGCAGAGAATCAATTGGAGTTCGAAGGAAAAAGGTTAAAAAACAAAGAAGAGGTATTATATACGTTATTAAATTGAGAACATTCCATCAACTATAAGTGTCACCTTAGTAAAATTATCTCATTTATAGGTGATGGAGATTTCCTAATAGAATAAGTTGTCTATAATAACATTATGTAAACTTGTAGGAAATGTTACAAGTCCAAGTTACAAAGCGTACAAATCATCAATACATTTTTTTATTAAAACAAGATAAATGAATCAAGAAATTATGTAAACTTATTTATAAAATGCACATATGGAATCAATGAACACAGCAATTGAAATGTCATTCCTAACAATGATTTTTTCTGTCGGATTAACAAGTAAAGAAATAGAACAAAAGTCTTTCCAATAATTTTTTCTATCTCAATTTATTAAGATTACTTAATCACTGAGACAATTTTTATGTTGTTTTCCTTTACTTCCTATAATTCATATTATGTAAACTAGAAAAAACGTTCATATGAAGCTCTATTCCCTCTAATTGATAATTTGTTCAAGTACAAAAATCTATGTACAATTAAGACAAGAAAGTTTGTACAATACCATTTGTATATTTTATAGGACAAAAAAGTGTGTACAAACTTTGATTGTTTTCTTGTCTAACCGACCGTCTGTTTATTTAATTTTGAAATAAAGCGGATCATTTTAGTGATTCTTATTTCACTAACGGTACCTTTTAGGTTAAGTATAATGCTTTACAATCATTAAATTATGTGTATGTCTTAATAGCCTTTTAAACTTACCCACTAAACTGAAGAATCCATTTATTAGAGTATTAAAATGGATTTCCGGTTTGAATACTTTTGTAAATCTTTAAAACATCAATCAATATTTCCTTGTTATAACCGGTTTTTAGATTGATTTTTTCTACCCACTCCTCCATACTTTCTAAATTGGGTTCCTTAAACAACCCCTCACTTGTACTTAAAAAACTTTCCCAGTTATAGAACTCCCAATGAGCAATCTCAGATTTATAAGGTACTCTACATTCTAATAAAGGTCTTGGTTTAATTAGATTTTGAGAATACTCAGCAGCCTGTAAAAAATAGTCCATTTCAAATGGCTTTGAATTAAATATTTGTTTTGAAATCTTCCCATTAGGTCTATGGTAAAGAATTTCTATATCATTTTTATTGGCTTGAACTTGTACCTTTGCTCCTGGAAAGAAGCCACTCAATTCTTCATTCGTGTAATCCTCGCTATCTATGTCAATTAAAATAGGATTTAACCATTGGTCTCCTAAGTCACAAAAATACCGATTACCTTTTTCGTTCAATGCTATTACGGCCACGTGAGCATTTTCTGTTTTTAGGTTATGACCAATAGGATAAGACTTAATACCATCCTTTTTAAATTCATCTAGCAACCAAATGGCAAGATCAAAGCAGTTCCCTGACAACCCATATTGTTGTCTATGTTCTCGCATAAGAGAGACATCTCGTTGTTTCTTGCTACTACCTTTTTTATAAAACCAAACTTTAGTCAAAGTTTCCATAGGAAAATCATTAAACTTTTCCCAAGTTGCGAGAATGTCTTTTGTTGCTAACAATATAAACACTCCTTAAATGTTCTTTTATTTATTTCAAATTTTAATTGATAATTTACTTTGGTTAACGAATTTATCTTTAGCCTGTCACGTTGATAGAATAACTTAAACAAAAACAAGCGATAATATTTCTTGGACTAATTCACCAGTTGGTTTAAGTATAATTCTTCATATTTTTATTCTGTATCAAAGGGGATTTAGATAAGACTTTTTGCGAAACCGATACTTTTTTCTACATATCCCATATTTTTGTAAAATTTATGTGCATTAAATCTCTCTGATCGGTTCCCACTATTTAATCCGATACCAGTAGCTCCAATGCTTCTTGCCCAAGATTCTGCTTCTTCCAAAAGTTTTTTCCCTATCCCTTTTCCACGAAATTTAGAATCTACAACAAAGGCTACAATACGAACATAGGAGCCATCCATTTCATAATAATAACCTTTAATCAATCCTATCATCCCAACTATTTTGCCATCAAAAGAAGCCAATAAAGTGTGATAGTCAGGACTCGATTCAATATTATTAAATCGTGTTTTCATACTTTCAATTGTTGTAGGATAACCAAGTTGTTCCACCAGTGAAGTTAATTCCACAATATCATTTATTTTTGCTTCTCTGATTTTCATTTTTTATATCTCCCTATTTTATGCATTTTACTTGTATGGGCTATAGTGTGGTGTTTTTGATTGGAACTCTTTTAAGTTTACAATGTAGTTATCATTATTAAATTCAACTAAAGATACACCATCAAATTCTCCGACCACTCCGTCATATTCATAATTAAAGTACCATTCAACAACTGTTAAATTGCCTTGATGTATAAATTGTTTTATATCCCATAATAAAACTGTTCCTCTCTTATTCCAATCCGCAAACCATCTTTCGATTATTTCTAATCCATGGTATTCAGGTCCATAACATTCACTATATACTGCGTTTAAGTCAAAAGTTTTTCTCAATATTTGACAATTCTTCTTTATCCAAGACTGAAAATAGTTTTCGATAATTTTTTCTCGCTCAACCATCTTATCTCCCCCCTAGCAATTTTCTTTTTAAATTTATAGTTCAATATTCTCTCTTAGAATTCCTTCTTCCCCTAAATGGACCAGTTCACTTGAAAAATTTCACAGACTCACATTTGTAATATAAACACTTATTGTTAGAGAGTCATCATCATAAAGCGGACTGTTTTTCGGGGAATATTCCCACCTTTAAGAATCCATTTTATCAATAGCAATTCTGATTGGAGATCTAAAAGGAGGATATTTAACCCTCTTATTAAAAGGACAGGGAAGATTTTCACTTATATCCTGAATAATATTTTTCATATAATCAATGCGGTTTTTCGGAAAGTAGAAACTTATTTCCCCATGAAAACTTTGGGGAATCTTAGCGATGTACATTGGTATGGAATCATCCGGATAAATACGATTAAACTTTTTCGGATTTTGTACTACCTCCAGCCATTTAATATAACGTTCAATTAATAAGTGTGAAAGAATTTTGTCAATTATATATTTTATACTACTAATATTGCAGTCCATTAAACTCAATCTGTTCTCCGTGGAGGTTGGATTTAATAATTCCTCCAAGTGAGTCATGAAGGAGCCGGCAAGATAGATACTAAACCTTTCACTCAAACATTTAAATTCATAGGTTTTATATGATTTATGATGATTTTCTATTTTCCAAAAAGCATCAACACCTTCACATTCCATTTTCCATAAAACAAATGCAAATGCGTGAGGACATATATCACCGTTCTGCCTTGCTTTATTAAATATTTTCACACATTTGCTGTGTTCTTTAATAATCTTACGGAGAATATATCGAGTAATAGCTTTATATATAGCTCTAGTTTGTTTATAAATTTCAAAGTAGATACTGTCTATTCTATATTTTTCTTTGAAATTATAGGACGAAAAAGAAAATAGATGAGGAAAAAGTTCTTTATAATTATCTTTTAATTGTAGATGATTATTTCTAATATTAAAGATTTCTGCCCCAGAGGAAATTTTTATTATTTCTTTATTCAGAGTATCCTCACTAAAAGCATTAATTAATAATTCGGGTATGAGTCTCAGGTAATCCTTATCTTTTTTATCAACTTCAAGATATTTTTTATAATTATCAAAGGGGTAAATTAGATAGTATTTATGAATTTCTTTTCTAGGTAATTTAAGCCAAGACTTTATAATGTTATTTTGTATTTTTAGTTGCTTTTTCCATGATAAAAATATAGATCTTATGTTTTTTGAGTAAAGAAAATCGTGGCCGCAGTTGCAATGAAAAGCCTCTTGATTACCTTTATTAATAAGATATTCTGGCATTAATCGATTACATTTTATGCACCTATCAATTATTTTTTGTTTAGGATGATAAATACAGTAATCAAAAAATTTAATTTGGTGTAAAATACTATGATATCCTTCACTCAAGCAACTAGGGCAATATGACAAATGGGTGTGAAAATAACTACTTTCATTCTTAATGTTAGGGATTATATGTATTATTTTCTCTACTAAGTTATCATGGTAGTCTTTTAGATCCATTCCAATTATTCTTTCAGTCATTTTAGAATCAATGCTAAAAAAATAAATCAAGTTACGGTGACGGCTACCAGCATTTGATATATTTTTTAACTGCTTAACATTTTCATTTCCGATTAATGCTAAAACAGTATTTCCATCAACAGCATTAGCCCACTTAAACTTTTCAAGTATTCCCCAAGGAGATTCATAATCCTGAATCCAATTAACAGACCAAGTAAATTGAGAGATCACAGCTTTTCACCGCCTTAGCACAAGTAATAACTAATAATCTTACTAATTAATTTGATACAATTCTGATTGAATGTAACCAGAATTGTTAATAGCTTCTTCCCAATGAGATTTTTCTATTGTTGCCAAATCCAAACCGTTATTTCCAAATCGTTTTAAGGCATATTCGATTGTCAAAGTTATATATTGCATGGGAATTTCAACTTTTTGTGGTAGACCATACTCCCTTCTTAAATTAACAAAAACCTGGAATAATTCTTCAGCGGAATGTTGTAATCTATAACCTCTTATAAAGGAATCAGATAAGAAATATTTGGTGAAAGACCAATTACTATTTGAGGGGTATTCACAATAATCATCATATCCCATCAAACAAATCTTTAAATCATTTAAAGATGTAATTCCTTTAAATTGATATTCTTGGCTCATAAAGCGACCTACTATCTGAAACATCTCTCCGCTAATAAATGCAGATCTTTGGTGAACCAATTCTTTTTGTCCAACCAAAATAGTAGTTAGAGTTATACCATAATGATCTAAATCGTTATATAAATCCATTAACCAATCATAATTAATTTCTACAAGTCTTTGAGCATCATCAATAAAAAAAATAACCTTATTATTACCAGCAAAGTCAGCACGTTCTACTAGAAATCTTAATAGCCTTGTTCTTTTCATATTGGATTTTCCGTTTGTAATTATTGAATGTCCAACGGCGTTTAATAAGTCTTCAAAGAAAAAATTTTCATTAGGATTTTTATATTTTCGGCAACGGATATGATACATTGGCGTATTTTCACCAAAATCTTGTGGCAAGTAATTGAGTAAATATGATATAGCTCTCGTTTTGCCAAGCCTAGGACGACCATATATTATAGCACCCGGCGTTCTGTTTTCAATCCATTTATTTACCGTTTGATACATTCTATCAATCTCGTTTGTTGAGATTAAATATTTACCAGTTTCAATAGGATGCGTTCCTTTTGGGATATAGGGCCTTTTTGTATCCCTATTAACATGATTCGATTCTAGGGTTTCTGACATTTCCGAACCTCCTACAATTAGTAAGTTATAGTTCTTTTTAGGATTCGCTGATCGGTGTGTTGCTCTTCTGTTATAATCTCTCTTTGTCTTTTTCTATTCGATAATTCAGAAACAATTTCCGAATCTATATCTTTTTTATTTTGTTTAGCTTCAGTAGACTCTCCTACTTGGTATCGTTCTTCCTTGCTCTTTTGTTCTTTTTTCAGAGAAGCCAATTTATTTCTGTTTGTTTTGTTTTTTTGTGCCTCTTTTTCTAAATATTCTTGATAAACTCTTATCGGGTCGTCATATTGAGTGAAATGTATTATCCTATTATTTTTCAATTTGTTTATGGCTTTCCTAGTTCGGAGATCATGGGGTGTTATCCCCCATTTACCAGTAGCGATTAAATTACCCAATTCACTTCCATCTTCTAAAAATGCTTTTATTACTCTTAAATCGTCAGTGTTGATTAACAAATTTAGTGTCTTATTGATTAGATGGGGTGAATGATTTAGCACTTCATTTGTATATCTGACTCCTTCATAAAAAATATATGGTCTTCTTCCATCCTTTTCGCTTCCATTCACTCTTCTTGTAACTTCTAAAGAAAAAAAGGACATTTCATTACGTCTTTCTTCGGGTAGCTGTAGTATGGTCATTCCTCTAGCCACTCTTTGTTCAAAAACCTCTAATGGGCTAAGATTATTATTACCTTCATGTGGAGTTCCGTTATATTCAGCAATTAGCACATCTGTTAGCTCTTCTAAGTGTTCCGCAGTTATTCTATATTTAACAGCATTTTCCTCAGAATTTTTTCTTTTTGGGTCTTGTGGATTACTTCCAGTAGTAGATGGTAATCTGTGAAATCCATTGTTCTCTAAAGTTCGAAAAAAACGTTCTATGATGGGTCTTCGAACTGGAACAGCAACTGGTCCCATATTTATAGAGCAATCAATTAAGTCAACAAGTTTTTCCTTTACAATTTTTGCAATATTAGCTTTCGCATTGTCATAGCAAAACTCATCCCATACTCCATAACTTGCTTCGGGAATAAAGTTTGTAGGGAAGTTTGCTTTTTCAGAATAATTTAATCCAACGATTGTAAGTGATTTTTTTTTCCAAGGGAAAATGGCATTCCTAATGCACATTAAAACATCGTGAGAGGAATATTCTTTATTTAGACAAAGATGATACCCTAATATTGCCCTCGTTGCGACATCGACAATTGAAAGTATCCAAATTCTATTCATTACCTCGACAACCTCATCACCCTCTGGTGTTTTAAAAATGATTGCAATCGAGGTATCTATTCTATGACCGTCAAATTCCACTCTTTCAAGGGGTCTAACGAACATTGGGTTGTTTTTATTTCCAATGCCTGTGTTTTTAGCAACCATAGCTGCCTGATCACCATTTCGTTTCGCTACTTCAACAAAGTGGGTTTTTGAAAGTTCTTTTACATACCGTTCAAGTGACTTTATTGCCAACGTCTTTGTATTAAAGGGATATTCATTCATTTTTATTCCTAAAACCCTGCACTCATTAATGAACTTCTTGTGTAAATTCCTTATATTGATAACTGGATCAATAATTTCATACTTACTATTCTTTCTATTTAGATACGAATCTATTATTAATTCCTTTAGAGTTGGGTAAGTATCGAGCAATAATCCGAAAGATCCTGTATAATTTTTGGATTCCTTCTCCTTATTATCTGGAAAGCTCTTTCTATTGTAGTCTTTTAATCTCTTATAGGGAATCAAGCCCCTATAGCCCATTACTTCACCCAATTTGTTTTTTTCTAAACATCTCTTAACAAATCTATGAATTTCATCTCTCCTTAATCCTGTTTCGGATTCTATATCTTTAACCTTCATTTCTGTAGAAATATATAAGTCAATAGCCTTTTTTCTTTTTAAGAATAAATTACGATGATCTGGTCCTAGACTATCAACTAATACTGTTGGCCAAAGCGAAGTATCTAGTAAATCTGGATTAATATTTAAATTTTCAATACTTCTTCTACTCATTTATCCACACCTCGGTATTAAGCCCGAAATAACTTTGGGATATGTTGGACTGTAGTTCCCCATTAATAATCATCCAGCCAATTGTTAAATAAAATCTATGGGTAACTATTTTTGAATGTTGTAACAGGGTTTGAAGAGACATTCTATGAGGTAAGTTTTCATTTACGATTTTTTGGACTTTATATTTTTCAATATCAGTGGGGGTATCATATTGTTTGATTGTTTTTAATATGAGTTTCAAATTAGATAGTAGTAACCTATTTTCTCGAATTTCAATCTCAGTTTGGACTAGATGTTCGTATCCATTTTCGTCACACCAAGCCCTTTGAACAGCGATTTGATCAATTATATTAGCTTTATTAAGTTCTGTAGAATATTTAATTTCTCTAAATTCTTGTTTACCATCTGCATACTTAATATATATATCGAAGATTGAACTTTTGGCTTTACCATTAATATAGCTAGTTACTTTTAGAGGTTGTTCGCAAAAATCAACAATATTTGGATCGGATTCTATAAGCAACCAATGCTCATACTCCAAATCACTAAACAAATAGACCCTCCTTTTTAATTTCGGGCTATATGAATGCCATCTATTGTTTCCAAATCGCTTACTTCCCTCAGTTATTACTGGGGTGTACATATTCCCATCGCCTCCAGAATTAACTCACTTTTTTTGCATGTATCATTATAATGGTTTTTGATATACTTTAATGAATTTTCATAAAGTACAAACTTTTTTGTCTCTATTATAAAATGTACATAGTTTCTTGTCCATAAATAAAGACAAAAAAATATGTACAAAATCAAAAGTATGTATTGTAAAATCAATATTATACCTTCAATTTGTTGTACAAACTTTTTTGTCCTTTTACAATAATCTCCCAGTTTATAATATTACATCAGAAACTATTTCAATCACAACAAAGTGATAACTCCAGATTATCTAAACGGTTGGAAAATTTATATTTTCCTATTAGCCAAAAAGTGCATCAATCCTTTTTGAATCAACGCACACTTAAGTGAAAAATAATTATATTATCATTTAACTTCAATTGTAATAAATCACCCAACTAGGAAAATGTTCTTTCATTCATTTAATCACCACCATCAACTTCAATAAGTTCGTATTCAGAGAATCGTTCATT
Organism: Bacillus andreraoultii; assembly: GCF_001244735.1. Lineage (GTDB taxonomy): Bacteria > Bacillota > Bacilli > Bacillales > Caldibacillaceae > Caldifermentibacillus > Caldifermentibacillus andreraoultii. The sequence goes on along the minus strand of NZ_LN868937.1, from coordinate 1,938,808 downwards.
ATTTATTAGTTATTTTCAGGTTCTAATTTCATCATTGCGCCAAAATATTGTGAAGCGGTAGTAAAAGAAATGAATGCACATAATTCACTTATTTCTTCTTCAGTGAAATAGTCTTTCAAAATATCAAAACTTGAATCAGCGATATCACTCTTTTGCATTAAAAAGACTTCTGCAAATCCTACTGCAATGGATGTTTTTTCATCAAAATTAACCGGATCTGGTTTTCCTTTGGCCTTACAATACTCACACCCGTTTTTTTGAGCTAATGTTCTTCTTACTTGTTCTTTTAATTGAGAAGTTAGTCGTCCGTCTTTTTCTAACACATCTCCTAACTGATTCCATCCTTTCATTACCTCTTGATTATGCCCCAACAGTTTTTGAAAAGGTGATTCCCCAAAATTAGATTCAGCAATTCTTGCCATATAAATTCCTCCTTGTTATATTTAATTGTGAGTTAATTATAATTAAAAAAACAATGAATTCCCATTAAATTTGCAAATATTTTCAAATGTTTTTTTTTGAGAAATTAACAATTATAGGAGGAAAACGTTAAAAAATGAAAATAGATGATATTGACAAAAAAATCATAGATGAACTGAATCATAACAGTCGTTTATCAATGAGTGAACTTGGGAGAAGGGTGAATCTGTCCTCACCATCAGTAACAGAACGGGTAAGACAAATGGAGTCATTTGGAATTATAAAAAAATATACTTTGGAAGTTGATTATGAGAAATTAGGTTTACCAATCCAGTGCATAATTGAAGCAACCGTTAAAAATGGTGACTATAAATCTTTTAAGAGTTTTATAGAACAACTTCCAAACGTAGAATTTTGTTATCGAATAGCAGGAAGTGCTTGTTATATGATTAAAATGCAGTTTGAAACTTTCAGGTATGCAGAAAAATTCATTGATGAAGTAAGTCCAATTGCACTAACTATAACACATTTTATATTTTCACAAGTTCCAACAAATATGAACTTTAATATGGACTAAAAAGTTTTAGTCATGCGTTTTTAAATGAAAGACAGTTTAAGTAAACCACAATTAAAAGTAATTGGAGTTTTCAAACCTATTTTCCCTCACAATATATTTCTTTTTCCAATGAAACGCTACAACCTTCTATTACTATTAATCAGGTGAAATTTAATCGCGGCATTCATGAAATCGTGTAATCAATCATATGATGAATTGTACAAATGAACATTAGGAGAGGTTTAATATGATTGTTGCACATTTTTTAGAAAGAAAAATTGTTGTATTAAGTCAATTGCGGGACGAATTACCTCACGTTGGTGATCGTATTAAAATTAAAGGGCGTAAAGGAAAGGTATTGAATGTGTTACAAACAAAATCTAACCTCGCTCAAATTGAAGTTGAATTTGAAAAAGTAGTAAAACCAAGCGTTTCAACGAGAGAATTTAAAAAGAAACGGTAAGATAAAGACCTGATACTGTTCCTTTTAACAGATCAGGTCTTTTTAGATGAAAAAAGTTCACAGATATACTTTTCTATTCCAATATCTTTCCAGCAACCTTTCTCTTATGTTCAAATGTTGCTGCAAAAAAATATGAATATTGGGTCAAGCTCACTTTTTATTACTTCAACTGATTCTTTCGTATTAGTATCTAAACCAAGTCCGCCAAGAAGTTCACGATTGAATGTTCCTACTGTTAACAAATCGTTAAACCTTCCTTTGTGACCCCGTTTTGTTAAATTGCTTTTCACCGATCTAACTACTACAGATTATCTTATTTTTCCCATGAAGTTACAGCTAGATAGTAGATCATCCTATTCTATTTATTTTGCAAATGAATATGACTCATATCCCCCATTTTCTCATCTTTACCGTCCCATGAAACAATTGTAAGGCTCGTTCCATGGATGAAGGGTCCTTCCCAAAATTTTTCAAGTGAAATATTAAAACAAATTGACAAAACGGCTCGAACGGTTACTGCATGTGTGACGATTAGTACGTTTCCCGCCTTTTCTTCTATTTTTAGCAGTTCTGTTTTTACACGTCGATTAAGTGATTATAATGATTCTCCGTTATGATCCTTATGATTATCATTGTACGGGCTCTTCCAAAAATTCCCATATTGTTGTATTGTTGAATACTATGTAATTCAATGTCTTCCTTCGTTTTCCCTTCCCAATTTCCAAAATTCAGTTCTTTTAAATTCTCTTTAATCTTAATTGGAATATCTCTATTCATCCGAATCAATTTCGCTGTTTCAACTGCTCGCCCACTCGGACTTGAATAAATCGTTTGAAAAGAAATATCGACTATACTAATCCTAAGAATTTTTGCATAATGAATGCCCTTCGCTGTTAACGGGGAATCTTTCCAACCTTGTAAGCGCCCTTGTACATTCTATTCTGTCTCACCGTGTCTAGTTATATATACTCGTAACATGAACTTCCCTACTTTCTTCAATCTATAGATAGAAATATAGAGCTATGTAAAGGAGAATACTAGACTATACCCAGATTCTCCGTTTATCCTTTGATATATTTGGAAATGGAAACAATTTCGCTCGATTTCCGTTCACTTGTTCTTTTGATTCCCCTATTTTATTTTCTGTTTTTAAATAATGATTCAACTTACGAATTGCAGCATGTAATCCTTCTTCGGTCAATTCTCCTTTTGCGTACATACCGCAAAGAATGGCATAGGCTATTGACTTTGTTTCGATTTCTACTATAATGCTGACATCAACATCAGAATTCCCACTATCTTGTACAACAGCTTGGAGTTCGCTTTCTTGTAATCCCATACAATCATCCTTTCGCTCCAATATAACAATAACTTTTCACTTAGTAAGTATTTATAAGGAGGCGATAACATATCTTACACCGTGAAAATGTTTAGAAATGCATGATTGCTACCTACCGAAGTTTTTCCATATACGTTGAGAGTATATATTCCATTGACGAATTAACTCTCCGCTGATAAGACGGGTGCCGCAAACGGATAGATAGACACCCATCTACATATGAATCTTTAAAATCAGAAATTATTTAATTTCGGAACTATTCTTGTCTATGACCTTTGCCTTGATCTTGATCTGCATCAGCTTCTGATTTTGATCGAACTCTAGCATTTGAATCACTATCAATTTTTATATCTATATAGACTTTAGAATTTCCGCTATTCGAAACCTGGGCGGTATTGTTATTGTTATTGTTATTTTTATCTTTCAATTTCACATCGTTATCATTGTCTACAGTATTATCAAATATATTTTTCATGTCTTCCTCCTGTTTGTTTTTATTATGATTTGTACTCGTATGAAGTACATCCATATTTTCCCTTTCTTCACTCATATGTGTTTCCTCCTTTATATACTTTACTGTAGTATATTCAACTTTTAGAAAAGCGTATGGACAAACATATAAATTCAACTAGTTTTTTACACATTTCTATAAAGAAACTCAGGGCTCAAGCTTACCGAGAGAAAAAACCGATCCGGGGCAAGGCTACCAAAGCCTTTCTTAGCTAATAGGAAAGTATAAACCTAAAAATGATTCTTTCCTCATGACAACAGAAAACACCCGATAATCGATAAAATTCGGGTGTTTTTCATTTCGTTTACATGTTTATTTTTTTATGTTTATATTTGTCTTACGTTTCTCTTCTATATACATGCCTTCTAGGGACGTCCGATTTGTCTTACTTTGATCATCGCCTACACTTGGTGCCATATTCGACATTGGTAGTTGTTCCAGTTCTTTTCCTCTTGGCATGAGATCCCCCACCTCCTTCTAATTAGTGTTTACATTTGGCGGGAAATCATCAATATGAAATGTGTGTTTTCGTGTATTTATGTGTATTTTTTATTTTCGCTTGAACGAAAAGTTTTCGCTAAAAAATTGACGTTGGCCTTCAGTTAAAGATTAAATAAAAAGTTTATTGACAAGTTTATTTATGAAATGAAAACCGGTAGAAGCAATTATATTAATCGTCATGTAAAGGAAAAACAAATAATTATTAAATTCATTCCCGAAGATAGTCGTAAAAATGAAGGCAAGAATAATACTTCCAAATAAATAAAAAATCCCCTTTATTTGCGAAGGGACTCTTACATCTATGACTGAATTTAATCGAACTGATATTGGTAAATACCAAATAATAAAAAGCGGGAGTAAATAGGTAAAAATCCCCCAGACCCCATCGAAAAAGTGCAAAACAAATCTTTGTCTACTCCCTTCGTGTGGAAGAAAATGAAGGGACCGAACGAATACACTAACGAACGCACATGTAATAATGACAGTGGATAATTTTAGCAAATAATAAAACAGCTTACTATTCATTCGAATCAAGACCTTTTCCTTATAAGAAGCGTTTTCTTATCGCTGGTGTCGGAACAGGACATGTTTCATTTTTACCAAACCATTTGTACCGGTTTCTTGCAATTATTCGATAAATAGAGTCACGAATTCCTTTTGGAACAACGAGGAATAAATATCCAAATCTCCAAAATCCATTTAATTCTTTGCAAATTCGGAGAGCAGCTTCTGACATTGTGTAATACGTATCACCATCAATAAAAATAAGACTATCTATATTTGTTGGTATACTGTAATTTTCCAGCAATTTTTTACCCACTTCACTTTGAAGGGATGCAAATGAAAAAATAGCCTTTTTATCGTGTTAAATAATAAATTGAACACTGTTATTACAAAAATGGCAAACACCATCAAACAATATAATTTTATTCAACCTTACTTCCCCTCCCGCTTCTTACTTCAATCTTCTTATTATTTTATTCTTCATCTAAGTATATTATCAAGATACGAAACAACAATAATTTATATTCACACATCTTTTTTCGTCGGTGCCTTTTCTGTAAAGACTTCCTCAACTTCTTTTGCTAATTGTGAAAACAGTTCCTCTCCATCAAGTTTTTCACGTAAACAACGGACAATTCCACGATAATACCATGCTTGCTTGTCACGCCCTCGATTGAAACGATTCCATACCTTTTCTCCTTCGATTTCTAACTCCCTACGGATAGATCTAATATTATGAAGTTTATCAGCACAAACGACTAGACATACTTCATATGATTCATTCGGTAAATGATCAAGTGTAGCCTGCTTGCGTTCTTCCCAACTTAATTGTTTATTTTCTTCAGAAGCACCTCTTACAATGTGTGCAATGGTTTCGCCAAACGCTAACTTAATTTCATCTAATGTAAGTTCTGTATCTTCTACTGTATCATGCAAAATCCCCGCTGCTACAATTATATCAGAATATCCATGTTGTAGTAACAGAATTCCAACAGAAAAGGGATGGATGATATACGGAAGTTTTGATGTTTTTCGGTATTGATGATCATGTGCCTTTGCAGCTATTTCAATTGCTTTTTCAACAATGGACATATCGATTCTCCTTTAACTTAAAATGGATAGATGATTGGAATGACAAGGATCATTACAACGAACATAATAAACATTAACGGGATACCGACTTTAAAGAAATCCATAAAGGTATAATCTCCCGCTGCCATGACTAACGCATTTGTTGGTGAAGAAAAAGGTGTAGCAAATGACATACAAGCAGCAGTTGCGACAGCCATCATAAATGGATAAGGACTCACTCCGATATTTAAGGCTGCATTCATAGCAATCGGTGCAAATAAAACTGTTGTTGCCGTGTTGCTAACAAATTGACCAAAAATAGTTGTCACAAGATAAATTCCCGCTAAAATTCCAACGGGCCCGAATTGTCCAAGAACATGGACAATCCCTTCTGAAATTAACGTCATTCCTCCTGTTTTTTCGAGCGCAGTCCCCCATGGGAGCATTGCACCAATTAATACGACGGTATTCCAATTAATTTGACCATAAGCATCATCCATGTTTCGTAAACTTCCGGTTAAAATCATGAGAACCGCCGCAATTAATACAGATATAACAGTTGGAAATACATCAAAAATCATAAGTAATATCATAAGTAGTAATATCGAAGCAGCAATAGGGGCTTTCCCATTTGCAGTTGCTTGAGAAGCAAATTCTTTTGGCGTACCAACGACAACAACATCACTTGTATCTTTAGATAAAAATTCTATTTCTTCCCATGTTCCTTGGACTAAAAGCGCATCCCCAAACCGGAGTTGTACATCGGAAATATCCTCTGAAATAAATGATCCTCTTCGGTTAACACCAATTATATTTAAGTTATACTTCTCACGGAAACCAGAATCGGATACTTTTTTATTTATTAAATTTGATCCTGTATTAAGTAGAACTTCAACAAGTCCAATTGTTTTTGAAACAAATATTTCATTTTCATTATGTGGCTCAATTTCTAAGTTATAATCGACTGTGAATTTTGCCACTTGTTCAGGTGAGCCCTGGACATACAAAATGTCATTAGCAAGAATTTCACTTTCTGGTCCAGCCATCTCTTGTAATGTACTTTGTAAAAGATGGATACCTTCCCCTTGATTTCTTTCAATTTTTAATACAACAAGGTGATATTTTGATGTTAGTTTAAGTTCGTATAACTTTTTATGTATTATTGGTGAATTTTCTAAAACCTTTATTCGATGTAACACTTGATGTAAATGGTATTGTTTTATTAATTTAGCTGGAGAACTTGTTTGATTATTTGCGACTTTTTTACTATCTTCATTAGGTAATAACGTATTTCGAACGAGCAATAAATAGCCAATGCCGATGATAAACGAAATAATCCCTAATGGTGTAATGCTGAAAAAACCAAGCTTTTTAAAACCATGGTCAACTAATGTTTGACTAACAAGAAGATTGGTAGGTGTTGAAATTAATGTCATAAATCCAGATAAGTTCGCTGCAAATGCAAGAGGTATTAAAAACTTCGATGCACTTACTTTCATTCTTAAGGCTATTGAAATGACAACTGGCAGCATTATGGCAACAGTTCCCGTATTACTAATAAAAGATCCAACAATAGCGACAACAATGAGTAGGTAAATAAATAACTTTGTTTCACTGTTATTTGCGTATTGTAAAATGATTTGACTTCCTTTTTGTGCAAGCCCTGTACGAAGAATTCCCCCACCAACGACAAAAAGACCGGCCATCATAATGACTGTCGAATTTGAAAAACCGGACAATGCTTCTTCCGGATCGAGAATACCAAAAATAGTTAAAGCTAATAACGATAATATGGCAACTAAATCAGCACGAATCCGACCATTAATGAAAAGTATTACTGTTACTAATAAAATAATGAATGTGATTGAAAGTTCCATCGTTTGCATCCTTTTCCTGTTTATTTCGTAATTATTGTATCAAATTTCACAAGAAAAATCATAAAAAAGGGGAAATCTAGTTCGCACTAACGCTTTAAGATTTCCTTTTTATATTGATTGTACACCACTACTCCACAAGGAATGCCCACCAATATACTAGGAAGCAAACTCCATAGAAAAAATCCCCATTGCCCAGTAACTAATGAAAGGATGAGAAAGAAAAGTGGAATAAGGATACAGCTATAAATGAATGAAAAGATTCCATACTTTAAATTTTTACTCAATGTAATTCCCTCCTGAATAAATAATCAAAATTATCTATATTCATTTTGATATAAAACTTTCTAGTTTCCTCAAACATTCAAGACCATCCTTTTTTTGTATCCCTGATATTGGTTCAAATGATCACTTCCTTCATTTAAGCTTCTTTAACTGTTCTCGGAGGAATTGATTTCGATTTTCTATAAATTGTAAAATTACTTCTGGTTCTCTTTTAAACAAACGGTAGGAATTTTTCTTATAGGGGTCTTGCATTACATAAGGTTCGAGTTGATGATAGAGGTTGAAAATTTGTGGTGCTAAGAAACTTGTTGTAAAAATGGTGTTTAAAATTTCTTTAAGCATGGTACGGTATTGCTCTCGGAATTCGCTCACATCAAGAATACGAGCGGTGAGTGTATTATATCCCTCTATTGGAACATAATCATACTCCATCACTTTCCCATCCCAATCTCTTCCCCAAGTCGCATCGTAATCCCAAGGGATGATTTCAAATAAACCAGTTTCTTTATTTTGATATAGTGCATAATTCTGGATAAAACCATCAAAATTTTGAGTGCAAACAATTCCACAAAGCCACAGTAAATAATTTTTCACGTCGACATATTTTATTATTTCCTTCCCAAATTCTGCTCTTGGTAATGTATTAATTTTTATTATAAACTGCTCTAAAGCTTGAAAATCTGTTTCCTTCCCTTCCTTCAATTCATATCCAGATAAGAGTGATTTTTTCGGCTCATTATCAGCGGTAAAAAGTGAAAAGTTTGCCTGATTTGATGTTGCGTAAAAAATTGCTCCATCAGGCTTTCTGCGATTGTATAAAAAATTCTTATCAACGGATTCAAGCTGTAAATAAATGCCTCTTGGTTTCCCATTTATTTCAACAAAGATATGTTGTGATCCGGGAGCTAAAGCGTTAATCAGTTTAAAAAAATCTTGTGAAAGCTTGTTGCGAATGAGAGAAGGATCACGATATTCTGCATTTAAATGAATCTCATTTCCATTAAAATTGTCATTAAATTCATTGAATATCACGCGATAAGATTTCTTTTCAAATGTTCTTGTATGATTACCACGATAAGTGATGCCACAATCATAAAAGATATCTTTTATTTTTATTTTTGCTGGTACTGATCTCTCACTCCAAATATTATTTTGAAGTCTTTTAATATGTCTTGGTTTAATAACTATATTTATTTTGGGGATTTCCTCTATCATTGTTTTTCAGTCCTTTTCTCTTTTGTTACTTATATTTTATGAATGATTAGAATTAATTGATATTAAATGAGAGGAAAATGGACAAGAGTTTAGGCAGGTAGAAGAGAAGAACATATAATATAGTACCTTACTAGGTTAAGGAAGAATTCGTTAAGGAGGTTTTCTTATTGAGTAATACAAATGTATTAACCTTAATTAAAGAAGCTGAAACACTTGGATTAGAACCATTTTTGACTCAAACGATTTTTTTATCTAAAGGTTCAGGAAAAGGCACAGGGCAACATCATGGTACTAGACGCCGAGGTACTAGCCATCGGGGAACGAATCGACGTGGAACTGGATACCGTAGTTCGGGACGGGGACGGTGTGGGACGAATCGCCATGGTACTGGGTGTCGGAGGGCAAGACGGCGCGGAATGAATTGCCGCAGTACTGGGCGTCGGGGGGCAAGACGGCGCGGAACGAATTGCCGCAGTACTGGGCGTCGGGGGTCGAGGCGACGTGGAACGAATTGCCGCAGTACAGGACGTCGGGGGTCGAGACGGCGCGGAACGAATTGCCGCAATACAGGACGTCGGGGGGCAAGACGGCGCGGAACGAATCAACGTGGTACAGGACATCATCGTACGGATTGTAGAAGCTAACAATAAAAATCATTTTAATATCAGAACAGAGGGAAGAATACGAATATTCTTCCCTTCATGCTTTATTCCGATTTTTTAAGGAAAATAAATCGTTTGTACATGATTCATGTTTAAATAGGCTTTATTCATTCTAGCTTTAATGATTTCAATTTGTCCATTTTCTATACTACTTAATTTACCAATTTTATTTTCATGATCGCCAAAATTAATGACAACTAGTTTCCCAATGAACTTCTTTAATTGTTCTTCAAATGTTCGAGATAAGGGTTGATTAAGCTGTGTCACAGGAAATTCTTCTTTATTTAACCCATAAGGAGTTTCAGAAATATTATAAGGAACTAACCATTTTAAATGGCGTAAAGAAATATAGATAGTTTTATAAACAGGACTATAGAAAACGAAATAATCATTCATGATACTAGTAATATAGCCTTGAATCGGATATTTTCCAACTACATAAATTTCGCAAAAAATCCCTTTGGCTGCTGTTACGATTTTTCTAAGTGATATGGAAGAAAGATCGTCTTGAATTGGTGGCATATAGTTTGGTTCCGCTATCTCTGTTTCAATGTTTTTCACGACCCGATAATGATTAACATGATAGACTGAAATATAAACAAAATCTTCTCCATCATAAATAACAACAATATCATTTCCAGCATCGACAAGCCGACCGGTAAAAGAATTCTCACCATTTAGTTTAAAATACATATTTTTACCAATAAACTGTTTAAAATCATTCATTCTTATCCTCCTTTCCTTCTACACTAAAGTAAGGATAAAATAGAAGGCTCTTGATCGTAACCTAGAGCCAAAACAATCGAATTATTTAAATGTCCATTATATTTTACTTAGAATGTTCGGACAGCAGGCGACCTACACTCATTCGCAAGTCGTTTTGTATTTTTTGATCATATCTTTTAATATGCGAATAATAGAAAGAAGTTTTGAGAAGCTTCAAGCTAGTTTTTATGGTTCGAGTAAATTTCTCCATTATTAATAAGGATATGTGCTTTTTTCTTTCGATGTTGTTGACCATTCTTATTTTTATTCTCTTTTCCTTGGTGCTGTGAATTCTTGTCTTCACTTTTATAAGTGTTTTTATGCCCTTCACTTTTTTGCTCATTTTTATTCTCTTTATCATTTTTATTATTTTTTACTGCTTCTCCGATACTTTTAATATGGTAGATAAAAACATAAAAAACTTCCCCGTTATTTATGATGATTACTCGATCATCATGGACCTCACTGAGAAACCCTTCAATCGAATGTTTTTTGTTACCGTTTAAATATACCCATTTATGACGAAATGCTTTTAATACATCTTTAAACCCAGTTACTTTTTCTACTTCAAAGTTTAAATCATAATCATTCATATTATTTGAATGATTTTGTTGTTTAGAAACTCCTTTAATGTGTTTAAGCTGATAGTAGACAATGCCATTCTCTGTTAGAAGTGCAAGGTGTTCATTACCTACTCCTAATAAAACCCCTTGGTTACTATCCGGTCCGTTCCCGTTGATAGTCACATACTGATTCATTAGCGACGCATAATTATTATGATGATCTGTATGATTATTTTCTTTTTGTCTTCCATTCATATTTGATCTTTGGTCAATCATTATTAAATTCCTCCTATCCTTTGTAAGAAAAACTTATTTTTTGTCATTATTATTTTGCTGGACTGAAAAATCAATCATTCGTACATGATATAAAGGAATTTGAACATATTCGTTCTCTGAAACGATGTTAACAAAGTCATCGTCTACACTTTCAATAATTCCTTGTACTTTATTTGGGCCTCCTGAGCTAACGGTACAATATTTGTATCTAGATTTTCGTAACAATTCATTGAAAGTATCCGCCTCATAAATTTCAAAATCATACTCGGAATCATTGTCTTGGTTTTTATTATCATTGTTATGAAAGAAGTTTTCTGATATTGTTTTTATGTGATTTAGACGAATATATTGGGCACCATCATCTGAGAGTACGACTAAATAATCCTCTTTTACATCGTACAACTCTCCAGACACTGCATCAGGGCCTTTCTTTTTATTATTTTTATTTTTTTTGTTGCTACTACTTCCATTTATATTTAAATCTCTGCCTACTAAACTCTTCAGAAATTCAGAATTTGCCATCATCTAATTTCTCCTTTCAACTTTTTCTAATACTTTTGTACTTGCAGTATATGTGTCATATGGAGATGCAACTAAACAATTAACCTGATCAATAAAAAATATGTTTCTGCCTAAGAGTTAGTAGAATAGGATTGTCCCCTAAATGACAATCATTTTATTTAAATTTGGATATTTTTTAGGTAATCATACGATTATAGTACACTACGAAAAATGAATGCTACCCAGAAATATAAAAGAACTAATGTGAAAAGTGTTGCTGCGGGTATAACACTAATTGTAATTTGGATATATTTCCACCAACTAAGTTTTATTCCGCCTTTACGTATAATGTGCATCCACATTAATGTGGCAAGTGTACCTATTGGAAGAAGTAATGAACCAATATCACTTCCAATTACATTAGCTAAATAAGCAACCTTTAACGTAAATGTATCCAAATCCATATGAGTTAATGTTAATGTACCTATCATTAATGCAGGATGATTATTAAAGAGATTGGAAAGTAAAGAAATAAGCCCTCCCATTAAGACACTTGCAAAAAGAAGGTTACCAGAAACGATTGGTTCCATAAACTGTATGAGCCAATTTGTTAAGCCAATATTATTTAACGAGTAAATCACGACATACATACTGAAGGCAAAAACAATAATATACCACGGTGTTTTCTTCAACATATCGGTTGGTGGAATTTTTAAATGTTTCCACCTCCAACTGAGTAGAATTAGTGAGCCAAGAACAGCCATAACAGAAATAGGAATGTTTAAAAAAGAAGCGATAAAAAGACTTAAACGAACGGAGAGTACGAATAATAATACGTTTCTCATAAACTTAGTACGTTCTTTTTCTGAAGCATAGTCGATAAGTAGTGGTTTCAGTGGATGATAAGAGGGCGATGTCAGACCAGAAACATTTGTCGGAATAACTCGTGGCAAATCCTTTTTAAAATAAAGGTACAGTAACCATGATAATAGTAGTAAACCGGTAGTCGCCGGTACAAACATCATAGCGGTATGCATATACAGATCCATATCCACAATTTTCAATGCAATTAAGTTCACGATATTACTAACACCGATTGGGGCACTAGATGCTGTTGCAATTAATGCACCTGATAGTAAATAAGGGATTTTTTGATACATCTTAAGTCCCATATTATTTAAAAGCATGACGAGAATAGGTGTTGTAATTAAAATGCTTCCATCATTGTTAAAAAACAGTGTCATGAGAAAACTTAGGAGATTGACATACCAGAATAGTCGAATGCCAGAACCATTTGCTTTTTCAGCAAGTTTTTCTGCAACCCAGTGAAAAAAGCCAAAACTTTCTAGAACAATGGCCATAACAATTGTAGCCATAATCGTAATTGCTGCCCCGCTAATAGTATCTAATATGATACCAAGGTCTGCGAAGGTAACACTACCACAAAGTAGTACAATTATTGCACCGACTGTTGCTGGTATTGCCTCATTCATCCCCCTCGGTCTCCAAAGTATAAAGGTTAACGTACCTAGAAAAGTAAAGATTGTTAACCAAGTAATGATATTCATATTTATTGATACTCCTTTCTACATAAATTACCAGTCATTTCATGTATTTTCTCATACTATTTACACCCTTCCTCATTTATCCTTGCCCTCCATCTGTCTCTTTTGTTATTTTGTATTATATCTATATGTACCTCTATTAAGACATGCCTTAGATTAATAGCCTTAATTTTTATAAATCCACGATAATCTATCATCTTTTGTCGTGATATGATATAAGTACCGTCATGATAGATGCCCAATAATTTTATTTCATGAAATGTTGGAGATAGAAAAATTAACAGAAAAAAGGCACATAAATCATATGATTCATGCGCCATCCTTTTATTATTCAAGTTTTGAAATCTTTATTTACAGTTATCAAAAGTTAACCTTTTGATCCTAAGTCTTTATACCATTCTCTCAATGTTCGTTTTAATAGCTTTCCACTAGGATTTTTTGGTAATTCTGTGGCAAATTCAATAAATTTAGGAACTTTGAATTTTGATAGGTTTTTATGACAAAATTTGAGAACTTGCTCTTTTGTTAAATTTGCACCTTCTTTTGGTACGATGATAGCCGTCACCGCCTCAATCCAATATGGATCAGGTATACTAATCACAGCTACTTCGGAAACCCCATCTAATTGATAAATTGCTTCCTCTACTTCACGACTCGATACATTTACACCACCGGTTTTGATCATATCCTTTTTTCGGTCGACAATCGTAATATAGCCATCCTCATCCATGACACCTAGGTCTCCACTATGGAACCAACCATTGCGGAATGCTTCAGCTGTTTTTTCCGAATCATATAAATAGCCAAGCATCGCATGTGGTGTACGATGAACAATTTCACCAATCACCCCACGAGGTACCTCTTGATCATGTTCATCAACGATTTTCGTTTGAACATGTAAGCTTGGTTTTCCTGCCGAACCTAATTTTCGCATTTGGTCTTCCGGTTTTAGAACGGTTGCAAGTGGAGCAACTTCAGTTTGACCGTAAAAATTAAAGAATCGTGCTTGAGGCAAGCGCCGAGACAACTCTTTTAAAACTTCCATTGGCATAATCGCCGCACCATAATAACAATTTTTTAATGTAGATAAGTCTCTTTTCCCAAAATCTGTATGGCGTAAAAGAGCAATCCATACCGTTGGTGGGCAAAATAATTGTGTAACTTTTTCTTTTTCAACGGTTTCTAAAATATCCACTGGTTTCGCACCATCAAGAATAATCCCACTCGATCCTAAGTATATGCTCGGACCTAGAAAACAATGGAGCTGAGCACTATGGTATAAAGGTAAAGCGTGAATACAAACATCATCCTCAGACATTTCTCCATTAACAATACAACTCACATATTCACTTACAAGACTTTTATGCGTTAACATGACTCCCTTTGGACGGGATTCCGTTCCACTCGTATATAAAACGTGTGCGAGAGATTCATCATCAAGTTCAGCCTCAACTAATTCAGTTGGTTGCTCCGCGCAAACAGCAGCTAACGATTTCCATTTCCCAAGTGTATTTGGGAGGGGGTTCGTACTTTTGTATTCCATTAAATAACGGAATTGAATCGGTAATTTATCTGCTGCTTTATCGAGTAATGGTGCATACTCTTTTGCTGCAAGGAAACCTTTCACACTAGCATGATTCAATATGTACGCAACGTCTTGGGTCGAAAGCATATAATTCAATGGAATCATAACCGCTCCAATTCGAGCTAAAGCAAAATTTACAATGACAAAATCCAAACTGTTTTTTGACATGACAGCAATCATATCACCTTGATCCATTCCATCTTTAAGAAAGCCATGCGCTGTTTGGTTCACAAGATCATCAAGTTCACGATAAGTTAATCGCGTTTCTTTGTAGGCGATTGCGAATTTATTAGGCAATCTTTCCCTCGTTCTTGTAAGCAAATCTCCTAACGTATTCCTCCTTACTCGTTGTAGAACTTTCGTAAAATCCTCATGTGACGTTGTCTTCAATACGAACCCCTCCCTAATTTCTAAATTAACAGAATATTTACAAGTTTATTTTAATAAAGATGGCTACAAATAGCAATGTTGAATTATGTCTAGTTTTGTATGTCCCATGCGTTGTTTCTTTTCCCTTTATCATTTTTTAATAGTTCAATAAAAACTTCTAGTGCTTTCGTAATATAGGCAGCTTTTTTATAAACGATGGAAAACTTTCTTTTAAATGGTGTTCCTTTCATTGGAAGTGTCTTTAATAAGCTTAGTTTTTCCTCTTTACGAAAAGTCCATTGTGACAGTAGTGTAATTCCTAAACCTGCTTCAACGGATTCTTTGATTAACTGGGTGCTCCCAAATACCATGAAATTTTCAGGGGAAATCGATAACTGTTTAAATAATTTCTCTGTAGCTTCTCTTGTCCCTGAACCCTCTTCTCTAATAATCCACGTTTCTTTTTCTAAATCGGTAAATTCTACTTCTTCCCTCCGATTGGCCAACGGATGATTTGCAGATGTGACAATATACATCGCATCATCTGCAAATGTTTCAATTTGTAATTGAGAGTCATTGTACCATCCTTCAATGATACCAATGTCAAGCTGATTTTTACTTACAAGTTCAGCAACTTCCTTCGTATTTCCAATCGTTATCGTGGGACTAATATCTGGATAAGCTTCATGTAATTTTGCAATTAAATTAGGTAATACATATTCACCATAAGAATAGCTAGCTCCAATTTTTAATGGCCCTTTTGGCTGTTTCGATAAATCATCTAATAAATTTTCAATTTTTATATATAAGCTCAAGATTTCTTTTGCATGATAATATACAATTTCACCAGGCTTATTTAAGCGAACAAACTTGTTACTTCTTTCTAATAATTTCATTCCATAATTCCGTTCGATGCTTTGTACATACTGACTTACCGCTGGCTGAGTCATATGAAGTTTTTCTGCTGCTTTTGTAAAATTACCTAATTCAGCCACCGTCACAAATACAAGTAATTGTTGATCCATTTTAGTTCTCCTTTGCATAAAAATTACTTATCACTCTTATTATATATATTTATTTTACTTATAGTTAGTATTGCAGTATGGTTAAAAGGTGAAATTTGGGAGAGGGACGTGGAAAATCATGAATACAGTAGAAAAGGATCGGTTTAAACCTGAATTAAAGGAAAAGCAAAATCAAAAAGGAAGATTTTTTTTGCTTGGTGGTGTCACTTTTACCTTTATCATTGCTTTAATTGGTTATTTTATTGCGAAGTTACCAATTTTTAACCACATTGGTCAAATGGCTACTGCAATTTTAATCGCGATACTTTATCGCCAAATATTCGGTTACCCAACAGTGATTCAAAAAGGAATAACGTTTTCGTCAAAAAAATTATTGCGCCTTGCGATTATTTTATACGGGTTGAAATTGAACATCGATATTATTTTACATGATGGAATCGGGCTTGTTTTTCGTGACGCCGGTGTTATTATATTTTCGATCTTTGGAACATTATATCTAGCCAAAATGTTAAAGGCAGATAAGGAAATTTCATTGTTAGCAGGGATTGGTACGGGTGTGTGTGGCGCTGCAGCAATTGCCGCCGTTGCACCGATTATTCAGGCAAAAGATGAGGATACAGCTATTGGAGTAGCAATGATTGCTCTCGTAGGTACTTTGTTTTCTATTATTTATACAATCTTACGTCCCATATTACCGTTAACAGATGTACAATACGGCATTTGGTCTGGAATGACATTACATGAATTAGCCCATGTCGCCTTGGCAGCAGATCCTGCCGGTAGTGATGCAACAGCGATGGCACTTCTAGCAAAATTAGGTCGCGTCTTTTTACTCGTTCCTCTTTGTTTTATATTGATTTATATTGTTAACAAGAAGAAGCAAACGAATACAAATGAACATACAAAAATCGACTTTCCTTGGTTTTTACTTGGTTTTATTCTAATGAGTTTATTAGGTAGTTATGTACTTGGTCATTCGATTCCAATAAGTGATCGATTTATGTCTGGTGTAGCAACATTTACGGCATGGTGTTTAACCGCGGCGATGGTTGGGCTAGGATTAAATATTAGCTTACATGATCTTCGTACAAAAGCAATACGGCCGCTTGTTGCAATGGTTACCATTTCAATTTTATTAAGTGTGATTAGCTTTTTTGTTGTTCAAATAGAATGAAAAAATCCTACAACGTACTAGTATATAAAAGAGTGCAAGGGAAAAAGCATCCTTGCACTCTTTTCTTCTTACACCATTACTTTACACATATCATTTGTGAAGGCAACTGGATCTTCAATTGGTAAACCTTCAATTAATAACGCTTGATTATAAAGAAGTTTTGTAAACAGCTCAAGTTTTTCTTTATCATTTTCAAAAGCGTGTTGAAGGGATTTAAACACGTCGTGATGTGTATTAATTTCAAGTACCTTTTCCGCTTTCACTTGTTGACCGTTTGGCATCGCGTTCAATACTTTTTCCATTTCAATCGTCACTTCACCTTCTGTTGATAGACAAACAGGGTGTGTTTTTAAACGTTTCGATACTTTTACCTTTTTCACTTTGTCACCAAGAACACCAGCCATATATTCGAACAATTCTTTGTACTCTTTTTCTTCTGCTTCTGTTTCTTTTTGATCTTCTGGAGAATCAATCCCTAAATCACTATCAGATACAGATTTAAATTCCTTTTCTTTATAGTTCATTAACATTTTCACAGCGAATTCATCTATATCTTCAGTGAAGTAAAGAATTTCATACCCTTTATCAGCGACAAGTTCTGTTTGTGGTAATTTATCAATCCGATCAATGGAGTCTCCTGTTGCATAGTAAATATATTTTTGTTCCTCAGGCATACGTTCAACATATTCGGCAAGAGTGACTAATTTTTTCTCTTTAGAAGAGTAGAATAAAAGTAAATCTTGCAAAACTTCCTTTTCAGAACCAAAGTTATTATATACACCAAATTTTAGTTGACGTCCAAAGGCTTCATAAAACTTTTCAAAATTCTCTCTATCATTTTTTAATAGATTTTCTAGTTCCCGTTTAATTTTATTTTTAATATTCTTTGCAATGACTTTTAATTGGCGGTCATGTTGTAACATTTCACGGGAGATGTTTAATGATAAGTCTTCTGAATCGACCATCCCTTTCACAAAACTAAAGTAATCTGGGAGTAAGTCGGCACATTTATTCATAATTAACACGCCATTAGAGTACAATTCTAAGCCTTTTTCATACTCAGGTGTGTAAAAATCGTACGGTGCCCGTTCTGGGATATATAAAATCGCATTATAGCGAACCGTTCCGTCAACACTAATATGAATATGTTTTAACGGTTGATCGAAGCCATATCGCTTTTCATTATAAAAGTTAAGATAATCTTCATCAGTTAACTCACTTTTATTTTTCTTCCAGATTGGTACCATACTATTAATTGTTTCTTCTTCTTTATAATCTACATACTCATTACTATCGTCATCTTTCGGCTTGGAATGTGTTACTTCCATTTTGATTGGATAGCGAATAAAGTCGGAGTATTTTTTTATCACTTCTTTTAAACGCCATTCATCCAAAAATTCGTCGTACGATTCGTCTTCAGTGTTCTCTTTTAGTTTTAAAATGATTTCCGTTCCGACTTCAGCTTTTTCAGTTGACTCAATTGTATAGCCATCGGCGCCATGAGATTCCCATTTATACGCTTCCGTTGCACCGAGTGCTTTACTAATTACTGTTACAACGTCAGCAACCATAAATGCAGCGTAAAAGCCGACACCAAATTGACCGATTATATCAAAGCCATCTTTAATCTCATTTTCTTGTTTAAACGCAAGCGAACCACTTTTTGCAATTGTACCTAAGTTTGCTTCTAATTCTTCTTTTGTCATTCCAATTCCAGTATCGATAATCGCTAAGGTACGTTCTTCTTTATTTGGGACAATACGTATGTAATAGTTGTCTTTATCGAATGTAAGTGAATCATCTGTTAATGCTTTATAGTAAATTTTATCAATGGCATCACTTGCATTAGAAATTAATTCCCGTAAAAATACCTCTTTTTTTGTATAAATGGAGTTAATCATCATGTCTAATAGTCGTTTTGATTCCGCTTGGAACTGTTTTATCTCCATTCTTTTTTCTCCTTTCATTGCTAAAATGAATATCGTCCTTCTTATTTTAGCACTCTTACACTCTAAGTGCTAACTAACATTAATTAAATATCATAGAATCGGTTTTCTGTCAATATATTTTAAGCATCTACACTTTTCACCAAATAATCATAGAGATGGTTGTGAACTGTTACAGTTTTCTTATATATAAAATGTTGTCGCTCGTATAATTTTCGTGCCTTCTCATTATTTTGTTCAACTAGCAGGGAAGCTGTCTTATAACCTTTTTCTTTTCCTTTTTTTACCGAAGCACGTAAAAGTTCTGTTCCAATTTTTTGCCCACGGTAAGCCCGATTCACACTTAATGTATCGATATAAAAATCAGTCTCATCCGCTTCCTTATCTATCATTGGTACAATTCCTTTTTTGTTCTTAATATATTCTTTGATTGCTTGATCCAAAAAATAAGCATCTTTCCCAGGATAAGATATTGATATTCCCACAACTTTCCCATCAAGTTCTTCTACTAAGCAGTTTTCGTAACTAATTCGATTTCCTTCTCTAATAAATAAATGTTCTAATTCCGTTAACACAGCAGTTTGCTCTGTTTCTCCTGTTAGTGTATGAGCTATATCTAAAATTGCCTCATACATTAAGATTGCTGCCTCTTTCTTATCTTCTTTTTTTGCTTGACGTATCATTCTTTTCTTCCTTTCCATAAGTAAAGCGAAATACTTGTTCTATTTTTTCCTCTGGCTGATAAACACGTTCCATATACTGGACTTCAGAATCAGACAGGAGCATGACCGTAGAACTACGGGTTCCATAGTCCGTCCCTTTTATAAATAAAGGAGATAACATCCGTTCCATCTTCAATGATACACCTGTACTTGGTAATTGATTATCTGGATAGGACTGACTATTTTTTAGTATAGCAAACAAATCATGAACGATTTTATCATTACTTTTATCAATAACTTGTGCTAGTTCTTTTTTTCCAACCTCAACTTTTGGCCACGGTGTATTTAAAAGATGATTGCTAAGGCCGTAAACGCCAGGTTCTAACTCTTGGATTTTCCCTTCCCGATTTGAAAAATAGTAGAGTCTATTTCGGTCTCCTGCGATTAAATTAAACCCAGGATACCTGTCTTTTTCTTGGCTCACTATTTTAAAATAGGCATCCAAATCACCTGAATAGGTTAATGCATTTTTTACGAGTTCGCCACGTGTCTGCTTCCCTACGACATGTTCAAAAGGATCACGATAGTTTGTTAATGCGGCAAAACGTCCAGATGTTGTAACCCCCATCCAAGTTCCCAGTTTTTCTAAGTCTCTACCAGCTAAGATAGATGGTTCATCCTCCCAATAATGAACCAATGAAGTTGGCCTTTTGAAAAACTCATCTCGATTAGCAGCTACGATTAAAGGATATTTTGAGTGTGTTTTATAGGCAAATAAAATTAAACACATTTTCTTACGCCTCCTTTCATGGAGCTTACTAAATTCTTCCAGCCACATTTCGTTTCGCTTATAGAAGTAAGGGGACTTCTACTAAATAAACTTAAAAATGGATCGTCATTCTCAGTGTTTGTAAAAGATTATATACTATTTTAAAAAAAGTGTAACATGCTATAGATAATTGTACGGTAATTGGAGAAAAGGAGCGAATGTCATGACAAACTTTGTAGAAAGTCTCTATCAATTTGAATGTCATCTTTTTCGTAAAATGAATCGCTATTACAATTCGAAGATTGCAAGCCTGTACTTTCGTGTAGTTACACATTTAGGTGGTGCGACAAGTACAATACTAACCGTTTTGTTGTTCGTATTCTTTTCTTCAGGATCCGTTCGTCTTGTTTCCCTCTCTAGTGCAGTAGCTTTAGCGGTGAGTCATATCCCTGTTCAAATTGTAAAAAAACTATTCCCACGAAAACGTCCATATCTTGTATTAAAGGAAATACATGTAACGAAAAACCCTTTGCAAGATCACTCTTTTCCCTCTGGACATACAACAGCAATTTTTTCTGTTTTAATACCTTTTATCCTTTTTAAGTCATTTAGCCTAATTGCAATTGGCCTACTTTTATTAGGCATTTCTGTCGCAGTATCACGCATTGTTTTAGGGTTACATTACCCTTCCGATGTGGTAATCGGTGGGATTCTTGGAGGATTATCCGGTTATTTTTCTTACTCCTTTATGATTACAACAGTACTATTTTAACAAAACTTTGTTCAGTATGTATAATAATTATAGTCATAGTAAAAGGGAGTGGATTTTACATTGCTAGCAGAGTGGTTGTTATCTTCAAACTATACAGTAGTATTTACAGGTGCAGGAATGTCTACAGAAAGCGGCTTGCCTGACTTTCGATCAAATCATTCAGGATTATGGAAGAAAAAAGACCCTAGTAAAATCGCAAGTATAACCGCACTTAATAAAAATGTAGAAGAATTTATGGAATTTTATCGCGAGCGAGTTATTGGTGTAAAAGAATTTGGTCCCCACGAAGGTCACTTTATATTAGCTCGATGGGAAAAACAAGGAATCATTCACTCAATTATTACGCAAAATGTAGATGGATTTCATCAAGAAGCAGGTAGTAAGCGAGTAGCAGAATTACATGGTACATTACAAAAAGTACGCTGTCAATCGTGTGGGAAGGAATATACAAGTGAAACTTATGTAAATAAAAAATTTTATTGTGATTGCGGTGGCGTTTTGCGTCCAAACATTGTCCTATTCGGGGAAATGTTACCTCAAGATGCTTTTCAATTTGCCCAAGAAGAGGCGGAAAAAGCAGAATTATTTATTGTGCTCGGTTCATCGTTAACTGTCACCCCAGCCAATCAATTTCCTCTCATTGCAAAAGAAAAAGGGGCAAAATTAGTCATTGTGAACTTAGAACCGACAAACTTAGATATTTATGCTGATGAAGTAATCCATGGTGAGAAAATTGGGGAATTACTTAAAGAAATTGATGGTTATATAAGTAATGAATGATGGGGCTATTTTGTTTTAGCCCCATCTTTTTTAAATCACGGACTTCAAATTAATTTCAAGCCACTTAAAAAAATCAATACGGCAAGAACGGCACGGAGCGGTTTTGGTGAGAATTTTGCTGATAAACTGCTTCCAATTAACACACCGGGAATTGAACCAACAAGTAAATTTCCCGTCAATACATAATCAACATTTCCAAGCCCAGCATGTAAAATTCCTGCAATTGTTACAAGAAAAAATGCATGTGCAATATCCGTTCCAACCAATTCACTTGGTTTTAAATTATAAAATAATAACATTGCCACAGCAAATAGAGAGCCAGAACCGACAGATGTTAGACCAACAAGAAAACCAAACAGTAACCCAATACTAATGGTTAAGTACTTTTTTTCGTTAATAGTCTTTGCTTGTATTGGATTTAACTTATTTTTCGGCTTATAGAACGTTTTATAAAGTGTTGTTAGTGCAACAAAGATTAAGACATAGCCTAGCACCATTTTAATGAGTTGCTCTTGATAATGAAAAAAGTTTTCAAACATTCTTAGAAGGAAAACGGCAATAACCGCTCCTGGTAAACTTCCGATACTTAAATGTTTAACTAATTGTAAATTGATTGTTTTTTGCCGCCAATGTCCAATTGACCCAAAAAACTTTGTTACAGAGTTGTAGGCTAAATCTGTCCCAACTGCAATTGTTGGGTTAATTCCTAACAAGATTAAAATTGGTGTAAGTAAGGCAGCTCCCCCAACACCGGTTAATCCGACGAGAAAGCCAACAAAAAATCCCATAAAAATAATGCCCAAACTCATATTTACACGCTCCAAACAATTCTGGAATGAACACATGATTGTCAAAATACATGTGATAATGTATGAAGCGATTTTTTAAAAAGTGCCAGACCTTATAAATTAGTCTGGCATTTCAAGTTACTCTTTATTTTTTTCTTTTTCCTCATCTCCATTTAAGCTGATCTTTTTACAACCTACATAAAGACAAGAGTAAACTTCTAAATCTGGTTTTGCTTTTGCTAATCCTCTAATATAAGGTTGTACAATACTTTTAAAATTCTCACTTACCCCTTCTTCCTCAAGAATTCCATGTGCATACAGCTTTTTTCCATCAAATAAAAGTGCGATGTTGCCTAATGCTTTATCTTCACCATTTACGACATTCAATATTTGAAAATGAGGAGTTATCACTTCAGGTGAAAGGTAAATTTCCAATACGATCTTCTCCTTTTAACTTTTTTTGCTTTCTATTCATGATGGTTACGTAAACTGTAGTTTTTCAAACAAACTATCCACATCATTTTCCTTCTTTTTCCCTTTTTGTTTTTCTCCTTCTTGCTTCTGTACTTTAATAAAGAATAAAGATAATAAACAAACAAATAGTGTTAATCCGGCCGTCGTTAAAAACATCCCAGAACGTGACCACCCCATTAATGTACTATAAATGGGTGGACCAATGGCGACACCAAGAAACCGGACCGAACCATAGATTGACGTAACGAATCCGCGTTTTTCGGACGAAACTGCACCAGTAATAAAACTGTTTAAACAAGGTAAAGCAAGTCCTGTTCCAATACTGCTTACGACAAGTACAGAAAAAAATGGGATTAACTTCTTGAAAAACACGAGAGAAGCAAATGAAATGGTCATTAGTAATAGACCGATAACAATTAACTTTTTCATAAGCTTCATGTTTTTGCCGATTTTACTTCCTGTTATATACGATGTGGTTGTCATAAATAAAAGTGGAATAGCTAAAATGCCACCTTTTATGACACCATCAATTTTATAATCTTTTTCCAACACGTCCGATATGTAAAAGAGTATGCCAAACAATGTGAAGAGGCATGTTGCACCAGTTAAATAAGTGACTGTTAACCAACGGCCTTCAGATTTAAAAATAGATACTAACCCTTTTACATATTGGCCAACGGAAGGAGGTTCTTTCTCTTTCTTTTTTTCTTTAATAAAAAAGATTGTTAATAAAATTGAAATTAGGCAAAAAATTGGAAAAGCAAAAAATGCTGCATACCAAAAAATTAAGGCTAGTAAAGAGCCAATAATAGGGCTAATTACTTTTCCAAAACCGTTTGAGGCTTCAACTAACCCTAAAACTTTACTTTGTTCACCGCCCTTAAATAAATCTCCAGCTAAAGCCATTGCCATCGAAGTCGTCCCGGCAGCTCCTATCCCCTGCATAATTCTACCTACTAAAATCCAAAGATATGCATTATTGAACCATGCAGCTGCAAATCCCGCTAACAACCCACCTAAACCATATAAAGTTAAGGCTGGGATTACGACAGCTTTTCGCGAAAAACGATCGGACAAATATCCGAGTATTGGAATCATGATCGCGGCTGCTATCGAAAAGGCTGTAATAACCAGACTAGTCTGGAATTGACTAATCCCTAGTTCAGATTTCATTTGAGGTAAAATTGGAATTAGCATCGAGTTTCCTAATACAAGGATTAATGGTATAGACCCGATTGCTGTTATCGTTAATCCTTTTGGTTTCTTCTTTGACAAGGATACTCCTCCTGACACTTTTCTAATTCATGCAAAGTTATTGTTCGAAATTTGAACGTAATTTATTCAGTTACAAGTTTTGGACGAATGCCCAATTTATGTGAAAAAAGCCCATAACATACACATTCGCCTACGTTTTGAATAATTTATCTTTAGAAAAGTGAGGTGCAACTGGTATGGATTTTTTAGCGATACCGCAAAGAACGACAGGAAATCGTGAATATGGAATCACATCTGTGATTGACTTAGGTGTTCCGATTCGTCAATTGCAGGCAATTCTTGAAGATTATAGTAAATTTATTGATTTTGCAAAAATTGGTGTTGGCACAGCTTATATAACCCCAAGGTTACAAGAGAAAATTGAATTGTACAAATCATATCATATCAAACCATTTTTTGGCGGAACATTTTTTGAAAAATGTTACCATCAAAATAAGCTAGATCAATATATACAAACATTGAAAAAGTATAGGATAGACTGGATTGAAATTTCAACCGGTACTTTAGAGATTCCATTAGAAGATCGTCTTAAACTGATTTCCAAGTTGAAAGAGGAGTTTTCCTGTTTTGCTGAAGTCGGATCAAAGGACTCGACGAAAGATCTATCGATAACCGATTGGAAACAAGAAATGAAACTGTTACTTGAAGCAGGCGCAACATACTGCATAACAGAAGGAAGAGATTCAGGAACATCTGGTATTTATAACAAAAACGGTGAAGTAAAATCCAATTTAATTCATGCGTTAACAAAAGATTTTAATGTGAATCAACTCATTTTTGAAGCTCCAACGGCCAAACATCAAATGTTCTTTATTAACCATATTGGACCGAATGTGAATTTAGGTAATATTAAATTATCCGATGTTTTAACTTTAGAAGCCGAACGATGTGGCCTTCGTAGTGAAACATTTTTCATGGAGGAATAACATGCTAATTACGCTCATTCGTCATCTCCCAACTGAATGGAATAAAAAAGGTTTATTACAAGGAAAAAAAGATATTCCGATACTGCCAATAACAGAGACGATTCAACAAGACATCCGAAGAAATTTAGTAAGGTTATCAAAAACTCCGCCTCCCTCAATTGTTTTAGCCAGTATGTTGAAAAGAACGCAGCAAACAGCATACTATTATGGATTTCAACCAGTGATTGACGGGTTATTAGATGAACTTGATTTTGGTCCATTTGAAGGAAAAACGAAACGAGAACTTATCAAGATTACAGGTGAAACATGGTTTATTAATCCGAAAGCGTCCGTATTACGGCAACATATAGAAGAATTAGAAATGCGCATTCGTCTTTTTCTCGAAAAATACAAGAATTGTGAGCATGTGTTAGTTTTTGGTCATGGCGCGTGGATTCGAGCACTAATTTCCTATATCAATACCCGCGATGTAACTAAAATGAATCAAATGAAGGTGTTAAATAATCAAATGATCCAAATTGAGTATGTAAAAAGGAGGATGACCATTGAGTAAAAAATTAACTTATGATACGTGGGATGAAACAGAAGTTGCCACGATTCTAGACAAAACATCCGATTATCTCGGCATTTTAAAATGGGCATATTCCGAGTATATGGATAGAATTATCTACGCATGTAGTTTCGGTGCTGAGGGAATCGTTCTTATTGATTTAATTAGTAAAGTAAATAAAGAGGCAAAGATTATTTTTTTAGATACAAATTTACATTTTAAAGAGACGTATGAGTTGATTGAAAAAGTGAAAGAACGTTATCCAAGTTTGCAAATTAAGATGGTTCAGCCAAAATTAACGCTACTCCAACAATTAGAGCAGTATGGTGATGAATTATGGAAACGAGAACCGAACCTTTGCTGCTATTTACGAAAAGTTTCCCCTTTAGAAGAAGCGTTAAAAGATTCAATCGCTTGGATATCCGGCCTACGACGTGAACAATCTGCTACAAGAAAAAACGTTCAATTTATTAATCAAGATCATAAATTTAAAAAGATTAAAATTTGCCCACTTATCCATTGGACTTGGGAAGAAATTTTAATGTATATCGAATTACATCATTTACCTTACAATTCTCTTCATGATCAAGGCTATCCAAGTATTGGCTGTGCCCCGTGCACGAAACCGATTGAAGGAAATGGAGGTTCTCGTTCGGGCCGTTGGGCAGGCACTGGGAAAATAGAGTGTGGCCTGCATATAAACTAGACGTATATTTCTGCTAAATATAAAGAAATGGAGGAAATTTTGTTGACTACAAGTATACCACATGGTGGCCAGTTAATAAATCGTATCGACCTTACAAAGCAAATAAACGAATCCCATAAAATCGTAGCCATTGATGCACTTGAATTAAGCGACGTAGAACTTATTGCCAATGGTGCCTATAGTCCATTAACTGGATTTATGGGGAAAGCTGACTATGAATCGGTTTTGTCGAGCATGCGTCTTTACGAACCCTCTCTACCTTGGTCAATTCCAATAACATTATCTATAGATGAAGTCTTGGCAAATAATATAAGTATAGGAGAAACAATCAATCTTGCCTATAACGGTACCATTTATGCTGAAATGACTGTAACAGACAAATATAAACCAAATAAACAAATAGAGGCGGAGCAAGTGTTTCGTACAACAGATATCAATCATCCCGGTGTAAAAAAACTTTTTTCTCGTAAAGATTACTATGTTGCGGGACCTATTACTTTATTCAAACGACCAAAGAAAAGTCAATTTTCTACTTATTATCTCGATCCGAAAGACACGAGAGAAAAATTTAAAGAATTAGATTGGAAAACGATTGTCGGGTTTCAAACTCGTAACCCTGTTCATCGTGCACATGAATATATTCAAAAATCGGCATTAGAAATTGTTGATGGTTTATTCTTAAATCCACTTGTTGGAGAAACGAAGGCTGACGATATACCTAGTGACGTTCGCATGAAGAGTTATCTTGTCTTACTTAATGAATATTACCCGAAAAACCGTGTATTCTTATCTGTATTTCCTGCTGCGATGCGTTATGCTGGCCCAAGGGAAGCCATTTTTCATGCAATTGTGCGAAAAAATTATGGTTGTACCCACTTTATTGTCGGAAGAGATCATGCTGGTGTTGGCAATTATTATGGCTCTTATGATGCACAAAAAATATTTTCAAACTTTACAATGGAAGAATTAGGTATTCAACCGTTATTTTTTGAACATAGCTTCTACTGTAGAAAGTGTGAAAATATGGCTTCCAGCAAAACTTGCCCACACGATGTAAGTGATCATATGATTTTATCTGGAACGAAAGTGCGTGAAATGTTAAATAAAGGGATTCGTCCACCGAAAGAGTTCAGCCGCAAAGAAGTTGTCGATATTTTAATTGAAGGTTTAAAAGTAAATAAACTTTAGGACACAATCCTCTTGGCAAACAGGCCCGTAGCCTTCACTTAAGCGCACAAGGAAAGTAGGAATTGGAAAATTTATACTTTCTCCTATTAGCAAAATGAGACGATACAAACGAGCATATAAAGGAAGGGTGACAGATGACAAAAAGTACAAATATCGTTTGGCATCAACAAGCCATTTCAAAAAAAGAACGTTCGATAAAAAATGGCCATAAAAGTTGTGTTCTTTGGTTTACAGGACTTTCTGGTGCTGGAAAATCAACAATCGCTAACTCCATTGATATTGTGTTGTTCGAACGAGGTATAAAAAGTTATGTTCTAGATGGAGATAATATTCGTCACGGTTTAAATAAAGACCTTGGATTTAGCGAAATCGATCGAAAGGAAAATATCCGGAGAATTGGTGAAGTAGCAAAGTTATTTGTTGATAGCGGAACGATTGTATCAACCGCATTTATTTCCCCATTTCGAGGAGACCGTTTGCAAGTTCGAAATTTATTTAATAAAGATGAATTTATAGAAGTTTATGTTCACTGCCCACTTTCGATATGTGAAGATCGTGACCCAAAAGGGTTATATAGAAAAGCAAGGAATGGAGAAATAACCGATTTTACCGGAATCACATCCCCTTATGAGGCCCCCCTTCACCCCGAAATTATGATTGATTCAAGTGAGGTAACAATTGACGAATCCGTTCAACTAATTATTGATTACTTGATTGATAAAAAGATCCTAAACGAATAAATCGTTCCGTTTTGAGGTGCTAACAGTACATTTAGCAATACAATTTTTAAGTGAAATCGCAAAGATTTCGCTTTTTTGTTTTTGTTGGTATATCAACATTTATTGGCATTTGGTGTATAAAGTAGCATTGAAATTGGCTGTTATCCGAACGGACCAGGATGATTGTAAAACATTATGCTGAGTACACGGAATACGACGAAAGTGAAATTGTTGATATGTTTCTTCTCAATATTTTGGGAGACGTACAGTTCATTGAATGGATTAAAAACAAGCGAAATAACAAGCGGGTTATAAAAGAACTGGATTTAGAAGAACTAATGGAAGGTAAAGAGATTGGCTAAATTAAAAAGATTATCTACCTTGGATGATAATCTGGTTTCTGTTTTTTCACCTGTTTCTTCAAATGAAGCATCTGACCGAACAAAACAATATAACTTGTTAACCCCGAAGAAATTTGCGACAAAATTTAAAGACTTATTGTTTATGCCTGCTGATTTCGAGTGGAACGGAACAACTTATAAAATTCAGTACAATCATTGCACCAATCCTTTTTGCAAATGGCACGGAATGCCTCAAGAAAAGTTCGCAGCCAAAGGAAGGTTAAGCAGCTACCGTTTATCTGAAACTGACGAAGAAAAGTCTATTATTTGCAATCCTGACCCTGTATCCCCAATGGTTGGTGTCACATTAAATTGTAATTCTATGACAGTTTCCAATTGGTCTGTTGCCTAAGAAATCGCAAGATTGGTGAGAGTTGAAACAGTAAAGGATATTGAGCCTAAGTATTAGTTTCATAAAGAAGATTGTGCAGACGCAGATTTAAGTCCATTTGATAATCCGAAATCATTTTATCGACGAGGGAAAAGTTCCAGCAATTCGCAAAAGTATCAATGCAAAACCTGTAAAAAGATGACAAATGTTCTGCCAACCAAAAGGGAGTGTACCACATGCCATCAGCAGAGAAACGACATTCTACCGATGATTGCAAAACACATCGTAAACAAAACTCCAATTACTAGAACTTGTGAAATCTTAGAAATCGGCAGGAGCACATACTATCAAAAATTGGAATGGTTGTTTCGCTGCTGTCTTGAATTTTTAGATAAACACGAGAAAAAAAGCATTAGAGAATATGAACTTCAAAGAAATATGGCTGAAAACCGATAAGATGAACTATAACCTAAACAATGTCAGGAAAAAGGGTCGAGGCGAAAGATTTGAAGATATGGAAGATACTCAATTCCCAACAAGTATTGTCGTTACTACCGATATTCATTCCAGATATGTTTTTCTTTCGGATGTGGCATACGATTGGGATATTACTTTTGGTGATATTGCGTTGGATACCATCCTTTACAAAGAGGACCATTTAAATGAGTTCGCTAGGAAAAACGGCAGATTTGGTAAATACTCTGCATTCCCGCAACCGCCATCTAAAAACGATACCCAAACGAAATCCGAATATGAAAATGACCTCAAAAAATTTGTAATCAGGGAATGCTATATCGAGGGTCTTCATATTAATGCAACCTATACAACCAGCGCCCATCTTTGGCTCATTAAACAGCTTGTAAAGGCGACAGAATGGCGTTTTGTAACGGATAAGGATAACTCCCTGATGTCATCCATTTACAGGGTGTTTTCAAAGGAAATTAGGTTATCGGATGCCCATCATTTTCTTTGCCAAACTAATAAAACAAAAACAAGGTCACAAGCTCGTAAAGAATTTAAACAAGCCGCAGTGGATTTACTTGATAGGGGGAATAATTCTGGCTATGATACCAAGTCTTTAAGAAAGTTAGCTTATTTAAAACTTGAAGAATTGTTTCATACGCATCATTTTCATAAGGTCGAGTCAGATGGATTCCACAACTATAATGTTCACGCTGGAACTCCGATTGAACATCCATTAGCATCACCAGACCGAGGGTTTAGGTGGGCGGATTGTACAACAGACTTATCCTCGCTGGAACCAGGAGACATAGCCAATCTCATTCTCAATGTAAACGATAATGCAACGAACAATTTTATTCAGCTAATGAGAAGAAGATTATCTGTTTTGGAACGCCCGATTGTGACGGCAAAGACGGGAAGAGTTACAATTATTCCAATTACAACCCGAAGTATGCACAGATGGCTTTTACCATTTTACGGGTGTACTACAACTTTTGTAAGCTGTATAAAACAACAGGATTCAAATCTGAAGTTAGAACACCTGCTCAACGATTCAGTTTGACGGATAAAGTTTTCACTTTAAAAGATGTTATCTATATGAGATAAGGTAGCAGAGGGTTTTGAAACCCACTGCTTTAAAAATGAACTAAGATTTTTTAGAAGTACAACAAAACTAATGTTTATGGACACTTGTTACTGATTTTGCACCATAATTATCATCAAAAATCATACCTATTGAAATAATATGTGTTTGTGCGTCCTATTGACTTTTTCGATTAAGATAAAGTTAATTTACCCAATTGTTAACAGGAGATAATGATTTTTATGTTATTATATAAAAGTAAAATTGGGTTTTTATTTTAATAAATTTTTGTAGGTGATGATTTTTGAAATTTAGGAATGGTGTTTTAATCTCAATCTTGACAGGAATTATAATAGGGATACTTACAGTTTTGGGCCAAGGAGTCCTTCCAGGAAGTTGGAACTCAATCGCTAACTCTGGTGTGTCTTGGCTTTTACCAGCCTATTTTATAGGTGCGATGGGTTCAACAAAAACGAAATCAGCATTATTTAGTATATTAAGCCTTCTTGGAATGGTAGTTGGATACTACGGATATGAAATGCTGATACAAAATGTACCTCATTCAATATATTTTATATTGGTTTGGACTGGAGCAGCAATCATTGGCGGTACCATTTTTGGAATTGCGGGATATTTATGGAGAAGCGGTAAGGGTTTAAAACATAAAATCGGTAGTGCTCTGATTGGCGGAGTGTTTATTACTGAAGGGTTGGATAAATTTATCCATATAAATGACTATCGTCATATGCTTGATATAGGTGTAGTTCAAATTGCAATTGGTATTGTTTTGGTTTTAGTTTTGGAACGTACAAACAAAGAACGAATCAGTTCCTTACTTATAGCTTTGCTAATTGTAGTATTGGGTATTATCGGCTATCAAATTTTGCACATTTTAACCTAGAGATTGAAAATTTAAATTAGAAAAATAGCTTGGAGGACAACCCCCAAGCCGTTTTGTAATTTATGACGTGAATTCATATGAGCATATATTATGATTTACAATGTTATTTTATTTTCAAATTGCGATTTTGAACTCCAAAAGTAGACTCAATAGAATCTAACGGGTTCCGCTTCTTATTGCAAAACATTATTTTTTTTGGGAAAATCCGAAAAAATTGTTGGATGTGTTAAGAATACTTATGCTAAAAGACTGGTTAATATTAACCACTCTTTTAGCTTCGTTTTGACTAAATATGAACGCTATTTCGGTATTTTTTGCGTGTTAATTGCTGTTTTGCACCTCAAAACGGAACGGCTTACTAAACGAATAGGATCTTTTTTCGGTTAATAGGAAGGGGCTTTCCGAAAAGTGATTCCCCCATAATATATGATAATCAAGCATGTTGATATATCGAGGTTTTAAACATGAAAGAAAGGACAGCCAAAAATCAAACACATAAGCTTCTAAACAGCCCTTTCCTACGCATAAGCAGACAAGTGAGGATTCGGCATGATAACAGCAAAGCCGAAAAACTCTCTTCTAGAAAACTACGGCTCTCGCTTTACCAATGTTTATGCCCTAAAATTTTTCTTTATTCACTTTTTTCGCCATGACAATGAAAAATACGGAAAACGTGGAAACTCAAATAAATATATGTAATCGATGACACGTGTGGATACAAATTGACATAATACAGCAAATAAAATAATTTTATAATCGATAACTAGAGAAGTGAGTAAAAAGATACATAAGTTAATCCAAAACATAACAATTCCTGGATTCCAATTGTGCGGTCTAGCAATCATTAATGATGGAATGACCATACCGCCACTTGATGAACCGACCCGAAGTAATGTTCCGACACCAATTCCATATATCATACTACCTAGTAAAATATCAATACTTATGTGAATATGTGTTAAATAAACATTCTCCGTAATTAGTGTAACTGTAAGTGATGTTGTCGCTACGGATAGAATCGTTTTAATTGTCCAAGTAAATCCAAAGTAATTCAGGGCAAAAATTAAAAAAATGGCATTTGCAATCCATAATGAGAAACCAAGCGGTAGATGAAAGAAATAATTGAGCAAGATGGCGAGACCTGCACCACCACCTGAAGGAATACTGTGAGGAAATAAAAATAAAGCCATTGCTAGCCCTTGAATAATTGCACCGAAAAATAGCAATACATATAAGATAATTTGTCGATATAGAACACGAAAGAATTCCATTTCCATTGTTCACCCACTGTCACCGAATATTCCCTCTCGACTACCTTCTTGTCCATTTTATGAGAAACAAGTAAATAATATGATTATAGATCTTTTAGACGAACAAATAGATGAAATCATACTGGCTATTGTTGATATAATTTACGATATTCGTATGTGTAAAGAAAACTTAGGGCTCGAGCCATGATAAGAGCTAAGCCAAAGAGTTCACTGAACGACTTGTTTCGACACGGTGGGGATGGCTAACAAAATTCTTATACACCTATGCGTGATAAAAGTAGATATTGAAAAATTTATATTTTTCAATAAGCTAAGGTAAAAGCGGAACAGAAATAGATTCCATATTTTTCAAACTTGTGTAAAATAAAGATAGATTCATTGAAAAGGGAGGATAGGTATGGAAGATATTATTTCAATTATTATGATTTTTTCTATTCCGATTATCGCTATTGTTACTTCACATATGCGGAAACAAGCGACAATTAAACAAAAATTAATTCAAGATGAAATTGAACTGGAAAAATTAAAGCAAAGTAACTACTTACTTGAAACAGAAAAACTGCGGTTAGAATTAGAGAAAATGCAAAAGAATGACTATAAAAATGATAAAAATCAGTTTATCTAAAGGATGAACGGAACGGTTAAATTCGTTTTATTTTTTGCCTCGAAAAAAGCTGTCCAATGCGAGTAACTTTCAACTGGACAGCTTTTCTTTTTATTATTTGGTTATAATACCCCAGAACTTCCACCATCAATATTAATAGATGTACCCGTAACATATGAAGCAGCATCAGATACTAAAAAAGTAATGACATTCGCAGCTTCTTCTGTATTCCCAATTCGACCTAGGGGTATTTGTTTACCTACTTCTTTTGAATATTCATCCCATGTTAAATCCGGTCGTTGCTTTTTCCACATTTTCTCAATTTGATTACTTTGAATTAACCCGATACAAACTGTATTCACTCGTATACTGTCAGCACCTAAATCTTTACTCATCGCTTTCGTCAATGCCATACCTGCTGAGCGGCTAACACTCGTTGGGAGACTTGAAGCAGTTGGTGTTTTCGCAAGTGCAGCTGTTACATTAATAATGGATCCTCCTCCTCTTTTACGTATATGAGGTATGGCATAACGTGAACAATGGATTGCTCCAAATAATTTCAAATCTAAGTCTTCTCGAAAGAGATCAGTACCTACTTTTTCAAATGGATATGCTGCAGAAGTTCCAGCATTATTAATTAAAATATCCAATCCTCCAAAGTGGGATACGACTTGTTCAACCGCACCTCGACATTCCCCTTCATTTCGTATATCTGCTTGGATAATGAATACATCTTTTCCAGTTTGGTCTTTTATGTATGTACGTGCTGATTCTAACCCCTCATGACCTCTAGCGCAAATCGCAACATCTGAGCCTTCTTTAACAAGTTGCAATGCAGTAAATAAGCCAATCCCTTTACTACCACCGGTTATAAAGGCGATTTTGCCATGCAAACCTAAGTCCATTTCCTACTCCTCCTTTATTTACAGTTATTCCTCATCCACCTTTAATACTTCATAACGAAAACCGTAATATTGATAATTTTGTTTTTGATACATTTCCCGTGGTGTATCCTCACCATCTGCGACTAAAATAACCATTTTATCTGGAAAATGATCCATCACATATTTTTGTAGACATGTCCCAACGCTCAAACTTCGAAACTGTTCTAATACTCCTAAACTATCAATCTCTACCATATGATCTCGGATGATGCAATCAACTGTTCCAACAGGATCCCCCTTATAATAACCAAGTAATTGCAAAACGGACGTATTATGAAAATTTTGCTCATGAATGATTGCTTTATTATCAGCAAATTGCTCTCCGAACTGTGAATCAAACTCATACTGTATTTTAAGGTATGTTGGAAAAGATTCCTCTTCTACAGGATAAACAGCTACATCTGGATTTACATTGCGAGAAATAAACTGATTTGGACGAATAGCATATAATTCGGTGAAACTACATTGATAATTTTCCCGATTAAATACGTTCATTAATTCATTTGTAGGTTTCTGATTTGGTGGAAAATAAAATTGAATATGGTTTTGCCCGTTTAATTTATGAAAATTTAACAAGTAAATAGCAGTGGAATGAAACTCATTTAATGTTGGCATCGTTTTAAACTGAATAAAATTCCCACTATAATAATTTTTCATTTCAGGAAAATGGACATGTGTATATAAGTCTGTCTCAGAAACCGGTTGACCATAATAGTGAATATCATTATATGTAATTAGCAAAGACAACACCCTCTCATTCGGGATAAAGTTATTTGTATGTTTCGGAAAAAGTGATAACAAAAAGTGATGGAATTGACAGAAATATTATAACATTTTATAAAGGATAAGAAAAGAGGACTGACCAAAAAGATCAGACCTCTTATTCTGCTTATTCTACTTCATCAGCATCTTTACTGTAGTTATATTTTGTTCGGTCAATTGGCGTAAACCCATCAGGTGTATAGAACCGTAATAAGTCGCCATTAACTACTTTATCTGATAATTGTAGTTTATAATCCACTTCTTCTTTATATTCGTTGGCTAATTTAAGTTCATTTTCATCTAATGGAAGACCAGTTTTTGCATCGTAATATTTCCCGCCTAGTGAATAAATTGTAGGACTAACAAAATCACCGTTACGAAAGGCAACAACTTCATTATGGTGTTCTGATAATAGATCAGAACCAAATTGCACATAATCTTTTGTATCAATGCCGAGTAAATGCAATAGAGTAGGTAATACATCTACTTGACCACCAAACGTATGAACAGTGCCTCCTTCAATTCCTGGTACATGAATAAATAAAGGTACACGTTGTAAATTTGCACTTTCGTAATCGTCAACTTCTTTACCAATCACTTGTGCCATTGCCTTTTTATGGTTATCACTTATACCATAATGGTCGCCGTATAAGATAATGACGGAATTATCGTATAATCCAGCCTCTTTTAATTGATTAAACATTTGTTCCATCGCTTCGTCTTCATAACGTGCAGTTTGGAAATAATTATCAACTGTTTTGTCACCTGTATCTGCTTTATCAATCGTTGCTAAATCTTCATCTAAATCAAAAGGATAATGATTAGAAACCGTAATAAATTTTGTATAAAAAGGTTGTGGTAATGTTTTTAATAAATCCATTGATTGTTCAAAAAATGGTTTGTCCATTAAGCCATATTCAGCCAAATCCATTTCGTCTGATACATTATAATAATTTAAATCAAAGAAATGATCGAAACCAAATGATTTATATATTTCGTTTCTGTTCCAAAAACTACCACTATTCCCATGGAAAACAGCAGATGTATATTTGTGATCCTTAAAAATTGCAGGAGCCGCTTGATACGTATTTCGACCTTTTGTAATATAGGCAGATCCTTGTGGCAATCCAAAAATAGAGTTTTCTAATAAAAATTCTGCATCTGATGTTTTACCTTGTGCAGTTTGGTGAAAGAAGTTGTCAAAGTACAATGTGTTTGGATCTTTTGTTAATGAATTTAAAAATGGAGTTACTTCTTCTCCGTTTAATTTATAGTTAATTAGAAAGTTTTGCGTTGATTCTAAGTGTAAATAGATTACATTCATACCTTTAGCTTTACCAAAATATTTCGGATTTGGTTCGGCATAGTTTGATTTCGTATAGTTGATAACTTCTGTAATATCATTACTATCTGCAAGAACCCTTTGTGCAGAGGCTTTCGTGCTTTCAACCGTATCATAAATCGTGTAATTGTACATACCTAAGTATTTCACGATATAGTTCCGGTCAAAACCGCGAGTTAATAATTCAGGACGATCTGCTTCAGCAAGCCCCAAATTTAAGCAAGAAATTCCGAGCGCTAAAGAAATAATTGCAACGGCTTTTTTTCTGTTCGTATCATGTGTTTCTTTTGCAATTCGTTTCGAAGCTCGTAAATAAATAATGAATGCCCAGTCTACAAAAAATAGAATATCATATGGTTTTAGTAAGGCTAAAATCGTGCCACCTAAGCTGCCAAAGTTTTGTGTTTGGAAAATCGTAGGTAGTGTAATAAAGTCACTGAAGAAACGATAGTACACAACATTGGCATATAGAAGGATGCTCATTAAACCGTAAATAACGACAAGAGCGGTATATCTTTTTCGATTTTTAAATAAAAAGGAAAATCCAAGAAAAAGCATGACAGAACCTAAAGGATTAACTAACAATAAAAATTGTTGCATTGCCCCTTCTACGCCAAGACTAAACTGGGTTTGTTGAGTAATATACGTTTTTGCCCAGAGTAGTAAAACCGCAAAAAAGTAAAAGCTCATGAATTTATTCAAAATCGTTCTGTTCTCTTTAACAAGTAAGTTGTTCATAATTACACCTACCTCTAGTTCATATTCTTGCTTTGTATTCAATTGTTATACTGTAGCAAGGAGAACAACATTTTTAATAATTTCTTAGTATAAAATTTACATGGATTACATCTTAGGAAAATATAAAAGTAGTAAATTAACCTTATACAAGTATATAACTATACTTCAAATTCTAATTTTGTCAAGTAAAAAAACAAAAGGAACATTCACTATTTGATACCTTGCTTTTCTTATTCATCTTACCAAGTGATATCATAACACTTTTTTTAGCTTTTTTCACTAATTTCACATGATTATTTTCTTGGCTAATATGAAAGTGAAAATCTGTCAATTTCTATTTCTTATACACATAAGCGTACAAGGAAGGCTTCGAGCATTGCATCAAAGTTGAAAATCTCCCTTTCTCATCAAGCAAACTCTATTCTAGATTGCCTAAAAAGTCTCTATCGTCCCTAAGTTTTCTTTGTATAAGGAGTTTTCATTATGATAGATGACTCGTTTACCATAAATCACCTTGTTCTTGTTTTAACTTTTTCATTTTTTCCACCCATTCGTCAACAGCATTTTTAATTTCATTTACTCGATCTTTAATTTCATCATATTTTTCGCTTTTCAAGTCATTAGCTAATTCAATAACTGTCTCGTATTGATCTTGGATGTTCCGCTTTAACTCATCGTAATCTTCATCACTTATTAAACTATTTTCATTCATTACAGATAATGCATGTACATATCGTTCATTTTCAGCTTCCGCAATATTCTTAATGTTTTGAATTATAGGATCTACCCGATTCATCTCCGCAAGTTGCTCCCATGGTCCTGGAGCTTTCGTAAAAGCCCAAGCTAAGTCACCATGAGAAGGAAGCATCCATTTCTTTTCGATTGTTTTATTCATTTCTTCAGCATTCTTAGCATAGAAATAATCACCGTTGCCAGCTTCTGCAACCTTTTTTAATTGATCTTCCGCTTTTTTATCAACTTGGAAACCAATAATATTGACTTGGCTCTCCGGGTTTTTATTCGCAAAATTTTTAGCAGCTTGTACAGGATCACCGTCACAAGTTTCAACACCATCACTTACAATATAAATGGTGATTGTCCCTTCCATATCTTTCGTCATATCAAATGCTTTTTCAATCGCTCCAGCAAGTGGTGTCCACCCTTTACTCTCAAATGAATCAAGCGCTTGATTAAAGGCTTTCTTATTATACGCTCCTAATGGATATATTTCTTCTATTCCCGAACACGATAATCCTTTATCCTTATCACTTTCTGAACCTTTATGACCATAGACAACTAATGATACATCACTTTCTTGTCCAATATTTTCTGCAAACGTACCAACTGCTTCTTTTGCGATATCCATTCGTATACGATTCTCAGAACTAAGGAGCATACTGGAACTGGCATCTAATAAAATAATAGCCGACTTTTTATCCGTACTATTGGCTTTATCTTCCTCAGTCGTTTCTGATGTTGGGTCTGGTAAATGTGGGTCTTTGAAATTTGGTTTAAAGTTTGTGGCCTCTTCAATAACTTCACGATAATTTGGACTTCCTAACAAATAGATGAGCCCTTTTTGAATCTCTTCAACATCTTTCGTCTCTTTAAGTAAACGCTTTAATTGTTCTTCTAATCTTACACCATCTACTAATGATTCTGGATCTCTTGCTAATTCTTGTTCTAGAGAAACTTTTTCACCTATTAAAATTCCTCCAGGCTGCTTTTTAAGTTCATCAAGTGTTGAACTGATTATAATCGGACCATAATCCATTGCAATTTGTTTTTCAGCCTGATTCTTAAGTCCATTCTTTTTATTATCAAGATTCGTACCCGTTTTTTCGTCAGAATGACCGCAACCACTTATTACAAACAATAGTAAAAAAATAACCAACAGATAACTATATTTTATTCTCCACATAAACGAACCCTCCCATAATAACCCCATTTATAGGTTTACAAAAAATGAGTCATTAGTCAACGTAACAAAAGGACTATATTCAACCTATGAATTGGACATTGTTTCGAAAGTTTGGATGATTTTTATAGGTAAATAGATAGATAAGATTATAGATTCCGATTTTTCCTTCTTCAACAGTAGGTCATTTATAGTAAAATAAATATATGATGTTCCTTAAGAAAGGATGAGTAAAATGGATGTTAAATTTGATCACCTTGTACACTTTTCTTATAATCCAAATGAATTAAAAGAACAATTTTGCAAACTTGGTTTTCACGCAATTGATGGGGGGAAACACGAAGAATGGGGCACGTATAATTGTCTCTGCTACTTTAATGCCTTACGTTATATTGAATGGATAGGTGTAGAAAATGAAAGCATAGCAAATAAAACGACCAATCCTCTCATTCAACAAGTTATGGAAGATTATAAATTTGGAGAAAGCTTTTCACAATTAGCCTTTCGTACAGAAAATATGAATCATCTCTTTCAACATGTAAAAAATCAAGGTTTAACACCGATTGGTCCTTTTCCTGGAAGTAGAAAAAAAACGAATGGTAAAGTGATTCAGTGGTCTCTCCTTTTTGTTAAAGATGAAAACGAACTTGGACGATTTCCTTTTTTCATTGAATGGAAAGAAGACGATTGCAGGCGAGCGGAAGAATTAGATTCATTAGCCAGCCATCAACACGGAAGAGCTTCATTAGAATACATTTGTTTCTTTGTTGCAAATCAACAGAACGTAATCGACAATTATCAACGATTGTTTCAGATTAAAAAGGATTCGATTCATTGGCGTACGGATTCGTTTGGAACTTATGAAGAATTAAATATTGGAGGAATCTCTTTACGTTTTTATCAAACGTTTAAAAATCGTCATTTGAAAGCTAGCCATCCTATCCTTTGTGGAGTAAAAACTACGGCTTTCGAACAAATCGCAATGCTTAACAATGGAATGTATCACTTCTACAAGTAAATTCTTCTGTTTTATAAGAAAAGTCCTCCATTAACTAACGTATCCAGAGTCACTTCATTAACTAAAAAATGTGACTTAAGTCATTTTTTGATTAAAGTTTCAAAGAAAAGATAAAACTTCGTGTGTAAGCTCCTATCATTCAGTAGAACAGCTATTCAACCTTCTATCGGGCGTCTAGAACCCTTCTAGATGACCGTTTTATCCTTTTTTACCGCGATTTGGGCACCTATCCGAGTAAAACTTCCTTTATTCCATTGTGGCCCTATAAAGAAAGCTGAAGGACGCTCGAGCCTCCTTAGATCGCATAAGCATATAGGAAAGAGGGAATTGGAAAATTTTTACTTTCCTTTTAGCCAAGAACTTTATTCATCCTTATCCGTCGCTACATCATGATCATAATAGGAAATAGGCCCTTTCATACATAGAGCCTATTCATTTTCCTCTCTACTATATTCATATTGCTCTCGGTTAATTGGTGTAAAACCAGACGGCGTATGGAATCGTAACAAATCACCATTAACAACCTTATCAGATCGTTCTAATATGTTGGTGACTGAATTATTATATTCATCTGCAACATTTAACAGCTCATTATTATCGGTAATTTCGCTACCAGTTTCGCCATCATACAACACCCCATTTATTGAGTATATTTCTGGAGAAACAAAGTCCCCGTTGCGAAACGGTACAATTTGTTTATGTTGGTCGGAAAATAAGTCGGTTCCAAAATGAATATAATCCTTCGTATCAATACCCAACAAATGTAGTAATGTTGGAAGTAAGTCAATCTGACCCCCGTACGTATGGTTCGTTCCACCCTCCATACCAGGTACCCGAATAAATAAAGGTACTCGTTGTAATCCAGCTTGATCATACGGTGTAATTTCTTTTCCAAGTAGTTGACTCATCGCTTCAATATGTTTTTCCGAAAGCGCATAATGATCCCCATACATAATAATAATCGAATGATTGAGTAATCCTTCTCGTTCTAATTCATTGAAAAACTGAGCTAATGCTTCGTCTGCATATCTCGCTGTTTGAAAATAATGATCGACAATATCATCACCTGTTGCAGCTTTATCTATCGTTGCGAGTTCAGGGTCGAGATGAAATGGATGATGATTAGAAACGGTAATAAATTTTGTATAGAATGGTTGTGGTAATTTGGTTAATAAATCCATCGATTGGTCAAAAAATGGCTTATCCATTAGTCCATACTCTGCTAAATCATTCGAATCGATTTCATAATAGTCGGCATCGTAAAAATGATCGTAACCAAATGATTTATAAATTTCGTTACGGTTCCAAAAGCCGCCACCATTTCCGTGAAAAACAGCAGATGTGTATCCATAATCTTTTAATATCGCTGGAGCTGCTTGGTACGTATTGCGTCCATTTCTCATAAATGCTGAGCCTTGCGTGAGTCCATACAATGAATTTTCAATTAAAAACTCAGCATCAGCTGTTTTTCCTTGAGCTGTTTGATGAAAGAAGTTATCGAAATATATAGTGTGAGGGTCCCGAACCATTGAATTTAAAAATGGTGTGACTTCCTCCCCATTTAATTCGTAATCAATTAAAAATTCTTGTATGGATTCAAGATGGATGTAGATGACATTCAACCCTTTTGCTATACCATAATAGTCCTTATTCGGTTCTGCATAGTTCGATTTCGTATAATTGAGCACTTCTGTTATATCATTACTATCTGCGAGTACACGTTGCGCTGTTGTTTTTGTACTTTCAACTGCATCATAAACAGTATAATTATACATGCCTAAGTACTTTACAATATAGTTCCGGTCAAAACCTCTTGTGAGAAGCTGTGGACGGTCTGCCTCCGCTAACCCTAAATTCATCGTTATTATACCAAGACTAATAGAGAGAATAACGAGTGCTTTTTTCCGTTCAATATTTGTAAAATCAATTTGTATCATTTTTGTTGCAAATAAAAGGATGAATAGAAAAAAGTCTAAAAGGATAAAGAAATCAGATGGTTCGAATAAAGCGACAACACTCCCACCAAGGTTTCCGAAGTTTTGTGTTTGGAAAATATTTGGTAACGTTATAAAATCAGTAAAATATCGATAATACAGTACATTTGCAAATAGTAAAATAGACAATGCCCCATACATTGTGAGAACATACGTGTACTTTTTTCTTCCTTTAAAAAGGAAAGCAATACCGAGAATGAATAGTGATGAACCGAGTGGGTTTAATATTAATAGAAAGTGCTGAAAAACACCTTTCGTCCCTAAGTCAAATTGAGTTAACTGAACAATATATGTTTTCATCCATAACAAAGTAACGGCTACCAAATAAAAGACAACAAATCTATTTAGCGGTTTTAGTCTTTCTTTTAAATTAGTAATCATCATCATTCATCCTTAAAAGAAAATTTTCACTATAAAAATAAGTAAGAGATAGATTGTGCTTTCATTACCTATTAAAATAGAATTTTTTTCTTCCTCTTACTCTCATTAATATACGTTACATATTAAATTGTCAAGTAATTTCCGTTGATATATACTTGTTTAGCTTTATGGATTGGAGGGTAGCATAGTCATATTCCATTATGTAAAAAATTGAAGACTATTTTATTTTTTAAAACTAACCCTTCTTTTAATTTGGTAGGATTTCTCTACAGAAAAATCTCATTTATTTCGATCGTTTATCATTTTTTGAATATGTTCAAGTTGTTTCAACGATAATTGGTATAGTGACTGCTTAATTTCCTTTTCGATTTGTTTCCGATTGTTCTCACAATAATCCTCCCACCAAGCTCGTAATCCTACCGTATGGTTTAATAAATATTCAATATCGATTTCTTCTATTTCTTCATCGGATAAATAAGTAAGTACATCTGCCAACATGCGCGTTAAATCATCAATCGCAGTTGTTTCATTATCAGCTGTCGCCTGTTTTGTTTCTTCTTCAATTTTCGCCGTAGAATTTTTATTTTTCAATTCCGTAATCGGTGTTGGCTTTCTAGGCATAATCATCCTCCTAAATAACAATATTTATCGGTATTATGCCCTGAAAGTTTAATTTGATTGCAAAAAGGTGAGTCAAGATAAATGTTCATTCATCCTGACTCACTTAAGGTTTTCAACAGTGCAGGGGACCCAACCATTCCAAACATCCTACTTCATTTCACTTAAAAAGTAATCCCAATGCGTATCATTTTTCGACACTTCTTTTTCAACTTTTCAGTTTGCAGCCAACAATTGGTCTACCTAATTTGAAGTGCCCGTCATCATTACAGGATGTTCTGTCAGTTCCGGGATATTATGAAGGTTTCCTTATAAAAAGACTCACGTAAAGCGGGCTTTCCATAATAATCTACTAGTAATCATTAGTAAAAGGTTTTTCGTTTGTTCTTATTTATGGACACACACGTAAATCTATTGAAGGGTTCACTAGCTTTGCTTCATTCCATCATATGGTAACGAT
Source organism: Bacillus andreraoultii (assembly GCF_001244735.1). Lineage (GTDB taxonomy): Bacteria > Bacillota > Bacilli > Bacillales > Caldibacillaceae > Caldifermentibacillus > Caldifermentibacillus andreraoultii. Next base: position 1,894,800 of record NZ_LN868937.1, on the reverse strand, counting down.
ACTGCTATGTGATGTGAACTTTGTTGTACTCATTGTCAATTTTGTTTAGAAAATGAACATGCGAACAACTTTTTCAAGAAACACCTTCTAAATAGATTAGGGATGATGAAATCCACTTTTTTTGAACAAATGTTTTTTCCTGAGTAACTACCTAATAATCACCAACAAGATTCACATACTCTACTTTAGAAAGTCACACATCTTATTCGATCGTTTTTTCTTTTCAAGTACTCCGAATCGTACCTAGTTATTTAAACGGAACGAACAACTAGGATGGTTGAGCCTCCTGCAATGTTGATGACAATCTCTTTCTTACAACTTTATAATAGCATATGTTTTCAAAAAAGTCTGTGAATAATTTGCTAATTTTTTCACTATATGGATAGCTGTCTACTTCGTGCATTTTTTGTCATATAACATAGCGATTTTTCCTATAAGTTTACTTCGTGAATTTTGCCATTAAAACAAGATCATCATAGGAATTTGTATCGAGTTTAATCGCTTTTAACTTTCTTCCTTCTTCGATAAAACCTACTTTCTTATAAAGAGCGATAGCGCTTTTATTCGTCGAGAAGACTTCTAAACATACTTTTTCAATTAGTGGATTACTTCTAGCCCAATCGAGTAAAGCTGTTAATAATGATCGACCAACTCCTTGATTATGATAGGCTGTTGATACTGACATACCAAACTCCCCAGTATGTTGGTTACGTAGTTTTCGGCCGTTTTGGAAGTTTAGAAATCCGATAATTTCATGATTCAGTTCAGCAACAATCGCGAGCCTTCCCTTACTAGGAAGATACTCTTACAAAAATTCTCTTTCTTGTTTTAGAGACAGGTTACATTCCGAACTTGTTGTTAACATATAGGGAGTTTCAACTAATAGTTTTTTCGTATAATTTAATATAGTTTTCGCATCTTCTGGTAGAGCAGTACGTATTGTAATACAGTCTCCATTTTTAAGAGTCATTTGTTTTTCTTTTATATTCGCCATATATCCCCTCATCTATCCTCTAATATATTTTTGAAAACAAAGCTAACTTTATCATATTTCATTTTTTCTGTATAAAAACGATGTGCATCTGTTCGTTGTAGTCCAGAAGATAATGCAACGGATGTATACCCGTTTGCTTTTGCCCATTCATGAACAGCAGTTAATAAGCTTTAGCCATATCCCTGGGAACGCGCGTTAATATCAGTAACGAGGTCACAGACCCAAACAAATCTACCATAATATAATGTAATCATCGGTTTAAAACCCGTTACGGCGACAATTTTGTCATCGCTATAAAGTGCAAACATTTTGTACTGGTCTTTTTCCTTTGCCTCTACTACGAGTTCAAGATACGTTTCCTCATCTAAATGGGTGCGTAATTGGTGCATAACGGGAAAAGCTTGTAATAATTCTTCCTTTGTTAGCAATTCTTTTATAATCATCACTTACTCCTGCTCTTTATTTAAAAGATGATGTAACAGTCGATCGCGGTCATTAAAAAACTGTTTTGTAAGTTGGTAATGATCTGTTTCCTCTAATCGTACTTCTTCCATCCCTGTTTCTGTTAACTGCAAAATTTTCGCATTCGGATAAGCCATTAGGATAGGTGAATGCGTCGAAATAATAAATTGAGAACCATTTTCAACTAACTCATGAATACGCGCTAACATTGACAATTGGCGGAGTGGTGATAGTGCTGCTTCTGGCTCATCTAGTATATATAAACCATTTCCTTGAAAGCGGTGAGTAAAAGCAGCGAAAAAAGATTCACCATGCGATTGTTCATGAAGCGACTTTCCACCAAAAGAATCAATTATTCTCCGACCATATGCAGGTTCCCGGTCTAATTCTTCAATATTTGTCGCAACATTGTAAAACGTTTCGGCGCGAAAGAAAAATGAATCTTCTGGTCGGTACCCCCCTTTTCCAATACGGAGATATTCGTGTAAGTCGGAATGAGAATCGAAACTAGAAAAATTAAAGTTCAATGTGCCACCTTCTGCATTAAACCCAAGGCAAATCGCAATTCCTTCTAGTAAAGTTGATTTTCCCATTCCATTTTCACCGACAATATAAGTAATATTCGGATGAAAATCAAATGGCTGTTGTAAATGATGTACAACTGGTAAATTTAGCGGAAAATCATCGTAGGAAGTAATTTTTCTCGTATCAAGTCGGATACTTTTCACGTATTGCGTATCGGCTGTCAGTTTCATTTTTTTGCCCCCCTTTTGGTATTTAATTTTTCTTTTGGTTTACATAATATTTTTATAGTTTACTAGAGCTTTCATTGTCAGTTGTTTCAAGTATTGAAATTAGTTTAATTTTACGAAATCTCTACCTATGATACGATAAACCCCTTTCCCTTCCATCCTCTCTATTCGTCCATTTTTCACATAAATCCCCGTGTTTTCATCAATGCCGTAGTTTTGTTTATCCGGAAATTTTCTCATCATTTCTTCTAAATGGCTTTTATCATCCCATTCACTGAAATGAACAGCAAGTTGAATATTTGAAGTTAGCCCAAGCCCAGGACGAGTTTGAAATTTGTTATCTCTATTATCTTTTGGCGAAATAATGCATGGATCTAAACTGATTAGTGCCCCTGCTGAAAATCCTGCTACTGGAACTCCATTCGCATTTTTCTCTTTTATAACAGAAGCGAGACGTGTTTCCACAATAAAATCCGCATATTTATTCGTATCCCCACCAAGTATGATGATACCTGCACTTTTTCGGATATAAATTATAGCAACTTCAACTGGTGTTGTCGGAAGTGGTACATAGTGATAATTACGTAAACCAAATTCCCTTAACGGTTTTGTTATCATATTCATATATTCATCGTATTCCGTCTTTCGATCGACGAAAAGAATGGACACCGGGCCATCAAGTAATAGAACATGTTTTGAAAATGATTTTGCTAATTTCGGTGTGAATGGTGGTCCCCCACCGAATAAATATAAATTCGTATCCATTTACTTCCCCCAAGAATTATCTTAATAATAAATCCAATTCTAATACAACCGTACAATCCAATCTTTTCCATCATTGTTCCGTTCATATTGAAATTCATTTAGTGTGTCGGAATCGAAAACTTGTAATAGCTTTAGAAAATCATCAACTAAAGTATATTTATAGAGTTCATCACGTTCAATCCACTGCATATTTCCTTCGTCTGAAGAAGACAATGTCCCTTCATATTCATTTGTTTTAAATAGGAAAACAAGATATCGTTCATCTTCATCGGTTTGAAATTGCTTTACACCACATAGCTTTGGATTAAAAATGGTTAGTCCAGTTTCTTCCTTTACTTCACGAATGGCGGCATGTAAAACGGATTCTTCTATTTCTACATGTCCCCCCGGAAACGTGAATCCATGCCAATCCGCTTTTACCCGTCTTGAACTAATAATTTCGTCCCTTCATAAACCATACATAGAACAGTAACAATTGCTTTTTCAGTTTTGGTCATCTAGTATGCTCCTTACAATTCGAATAAAAAAATTAAAACTGCTCATACAATTAAATTAAGTATATGATAATAAAAAAATAAACAGAAGAATAGGAATTACATTAGATACCTTTAGAACTACATACACACATGCAAATAAAACAGAAAAACAGTCTTAATGAACTGTGAATGGACGAATATAAATTTTAACCGATAATTATTTAGCAAAATTGGTGCAAACAAACTGCTAATAAAGCGGCCAATCGTATTAAGAAATGGCAGAAGTGTTAAGTAAAATGCTGAACTAGAAACGTTATATAAAATCGAAATGCAACCAACAATATAGAAAACATCACCAAAATTAGCGATGAATTAACCAATTTCTAAAAACAAAATGAACTATTTTTCATCGTACCTACCCTTTATTCTTGAATGATTACGAAGTAGGTAACATCACACTGGACGAATCCCCTCCTAAAATGATTTTTCCTAAAATCGGCTAACAGACAAATCAATGTTATTTTTTGATAAAAATAATTTGGAAGAGGGAGTACGATGAATATTTTATATATTTAAATTAACGAAACTATTTATAAAATGCAATCCCAGTATATCCCATTTCCCTGAAAAATTAGAGGAAATTGGTTTATAGAACGGCTCTATGTGACCGTTTTTCTTGAATCAAAAGGAATCAAGGCGCATTCGAATTTGTATAAAACCCTTTCATTTATTTTCCCTTTCTTTTGCCTCAATAATATAGTAAATTAATAGGTAATAGACTTTTTGGAAGGAGGTATTTACATGGCAACAATTGACGATTTCGATAAATTGGATATTCGAATCGGGCAAATCATACATGCAGAATCGTTTCCTGAAGCTCGAAAACCCGCCATTAAATTAGAAATTGATTTTGGAGAGTTAGGAATGAAGAAATCTTCTGCACAAATTACAAAAAGATATACTCCAGAAAAACTTATTGGACGGCAAGTCGTCGCTGTCGTAAACTTCCCTCCACGCAAGATTGCAGGATTTTCATCAGAAGTTCTTGTTCTTGGTGGATTACCTGGAAAAGACGATGTTGTGCTCTTAAATATTGACGAACCGGTTGAAAATGGTACAAAAATCGGCTAACATCCAAGATTACATCAAGAATTGAGGGATTTGATTGTCAAAAAAACCAATTATTTGTGAAGTGTGTCAGAAAGTGATTAACGATCCAGATGATTTAATTACAGCAAGTACATTATTTTCTGTAAAGCCATATCATGAATATTGTTATGGACATGATGTTCGAGGGACAAAATCCATCATTTTAGCGAATCACCCATTAAATGGCACGTCTGGAACAGTAAGTTATCTACTTATCTTTTTACTTACTCTATTATTATTTATTTACACTGAGAGTTTTATTAAATACATCGTTTTAGCCTTTCTAATGTTAGAGACTGGTTTTCGTATATATGCATACATTGTATACATTCGAAAATTCAATAAAGCAACATAATAATTGCCTGGCACTTAAAAGAGATGCCAGGCAATATTAGCTATCATGAAAATGTATAATATTTTTATTTCTACTTTCCTAAACGTTTTAGCGCCCTAAGAAAGGCTTTGGTAGTATTACCTTGCACCCGAAATAAGTTCTTTTCGGGAACTACGACTCTACTTTCGCCTAAATGCTTGAAACCGAAGATTTCTTTATCTAACAAATCAGTCCTTATAGACTGAAAATTACCATTTTATATTTTTTATGTTATGATAATTTCTATAATTAAAGAAAGGGTGGAATGAATGTCACTTACGAGTGTCAAAGAACATTTTAAACAATGGAATCTTGATGGGAAGATTATGGAATTTGATTCTCCTTCTCGAACGGTGGAGGAAGCTGCAGATACGATTGGCGTCATCCCTGCTCGTATTGCAAAAACGTTATCTTTCCGAGGTGAAGATGAAAAGGCCATTCTTATCGTCACTGCTGGTGATGCAAAAATTGATAACAAAAAGTTCAGACAAGGCTTTGGGTTTAAAGCTCGGATGCTCTCGGCTGAAGCGGTCGTTGAGCAAACAGGTCATGTCATCGGTGGTGTTTGCCCATTTGGTTTAGCGAATGATCTTGATATTTATTTGGATGTATCATTGCGTAGATTTAAAACTGTGTTTCCCGCTTGTGGTAGTGTGAATTCAGCCATTGAACTTACATGTGATGAATTGGACAAGTTTTCAGGAGCAAAAGATTGGGTAGATGTTTGTAAAGCATGGGAAGAACGGTTTGAACAAGCAAATTAAAAAGAGACTGGACATTAAAATGGTACCTATGTCAAGGACACAATAAAAAAAGAGGTTAAGCAACTAGAAGATGATTCCTATATTGAATAGGGGTCATCTTTTTTAAATTCCATTGATATCGATAATTGTTATAGTAAACCATATAGTGATTTATTTTTGCTTTTAGTTCTTTTAAGGATTTACAAGATTGATAGTCTACTTCATCTTTTAAATGACCAAAGAAAGACTCTTGAGGGGCATTATCCCAACAGTTCCCTCTTCGGGACATAGATTGTCCTAGGCCATATTTTTTTAATAACTTTTGATATCTGGGGCTCGTATAATGGCTCCCTTGATCAGAGTGGATGAAGGCATCTTTATGTAGTGTAATCTTCTTGTTTTTCATTAGTTTGTGAATCGTCTTTGTTGCGATGTCTAGAGTGATACGATCAGAAACATGGTAAGCTAGGAGTTCGTTAGTGGACGCATCTTTTATGGTTGACAAATAAGCCATGGAATTTCCGTTATATGGCAAATAAGTAATGTCCGTTAATAACACTTTTCCTGGAACTCCTTGCTTAAATTCCCTATTTAACTTGTTTGGAACAACCTGATGCTCCTTGGTTGCTTTAGCGATCCTTTTATAAGGATTTGGCTTTCTGTGAGGACAGATGATTCCATATTTCCTCATGATTCTCTGTATCTTTTTACGGCTAAACGTAATGTTAAAATCATTCTCCAGTATCATTTTAATGGAGCGTGAACCTTTCTTATATCCGCGCCGATTAAAGGCCTTTAAAATGATTTCCTTCGCTTCAAGATCCAATTTCTCCTTTGCTTCCCGGAAAGAGGAAGCCTTTAGGTAGCTATAATATCCAGACCGGGATACCTCTAAGAGGCCACATAGATACCTGGTCATCCCCTTAAATCCATTTTGTTCAATGGTCTCCTGAATCAATTGATATGCATTATTCGGATTTAGATTTTCGCTTGAGTTTAGCAGCCTCCTTTCTGTCGTTTCTAGCTTTTTTAACAGCTCAACCTGTCCTTCCAACAGTTCGATTCTTGCCTTTTGTCTTTCAATCACTTCGGACGGTGAAAGCTCACGTTTCAAGGGTCTGCCGGAAGCGTTTTTCCTCGTATCCGTAAGCCCAATCAAGCCATTCTTCTCATAGGCCTTTTTCCACCTGCAGGCTGACTGTTCGATTCGTTTTATTCCTATAACGTCCACATCGAAACCGTTCTCCGCAAAGATCTGACGAGGGAGTTTGCCAGCTAGGTACTCATCAATAAATCTATTTTTAAAATCGTCAGTATAGGTAATAGACCGATCGCTGACACGATGTATATTTGGATTCTGTTGAAGTGTTTTTATCTCTTTGGTTGAAAAAGTTATTTTACTCATGTTGTCCCCTAATCCTCATATTCTAAAATTCAAGTATATAAAAAAATACCTGTAGGTGAAACCCTCTTTTTCAAGTGTCCTACCTACAGGTACCATTTTACACGCCAGGCCTCTTTTTTTATTTAGTAAATTTTTCCGGATCCAAAAGTGGTGAATAAGCTTTCATAAGGATAATCTTTCGCTTGATCAATTTCCCACTTTCCATCTTTTGCCATTAGATTCATATCTATTGCCGTTCCTTTTTTTACTGAGATAGAACCCATAATATCGTCAATTTTAGAGAAAGCGTATTGGTATCTTTTATCTGTATCATAATTTCCAGTTTTTTCACGATAAGCATCGGAATAATCAAAAATTCCTTGATAAAGGTCGTTTAATGGAATCGTTTCATATTCTACACGAACAGTTGCTTTATCATTTCCAAATTCGACAAGGGAAATGGTGTAGGATGCTTTTTCATTTAGAAGTGAGATATACTCTTCTTGTGCCTTATCTATATCTTTTTCTGTCAATTTTTTAAACATGCTTAGATTTAATGTTTCTTTAAAATAGTCTTTTGCTTCTTTTATTGCCGCTTCTTGATTCATCGCAACTAATTTATCATATGCTTTATTTTCTTTTTTCAAGAAGACTGTGTCAATGAACGCGCTTAAAGCTTGAATGGGTTCTGCTAATTTTTCATAGCTATCACTATATTTATTTGTATCTAAGGTTAGGACGACTTCTTTCGGTTCCTTTCCTGGATCCATTAACATTGGCTTAATTCCAAGTTCGTATTTCTTCCCTTTTTCAACGTTAAAATAAAATGTCATTTTTGTCGACTTTCCAGGATTAATATCACTCGTTCTGTCGCCACCAATACCCGTATAATTACCGTAAATGTCAATTGGTGCAAGTTGATTGTCTCCGTCATAAAGGAAAATAGCATTTCGAGGTGTAATGGATAATGTTGATTTTGATCTATTTTTAATATTTAAGACGACCTCTAAAGGAGCTTCTTTCGCATCTTCGGAAAAATCTCCACTTTCTTCTGTCCAGATATACGAAGCTTTTTCAATGGAGACTTCTAATGCTCCCCCCTTCTTCTTTTCCGTCTTTGTCGCAGATTCGAATGTGGAACATGCAGCTAGAAATAAGCAAGCAAATAGAAATATAATGACTAAGGAAAACCTTTTGATCACCCAATCTCCCCCTTCTTATGAGTATACTAAGTTTTACTTAATCTGTGGTGAATCGTTAAAAGATTAAGAATTCAACACACCTAGTGCATTATAACAAAGCGAGATCATTTAGTTAATTCGACTTTAGACCTCTATTTTAAATGGGGACTTTTATCCGATTGGATTCAATTTTTTCATAGGCGAATAGTAAAGTATAAATTTTTCATTTTCTACTTTACCATTAGCTTTAAGCTCCCTAAGAAAGGATTCGGCAGCATTACATCAATGCAGAAAAAGGCTCTTTTAGGCAAACTACAGCTCTCGTTTCGCCTAATGGCACGATCCCTATAATTTCTTTATTAACTAGAAGGTTAAGTATTAATAATAGGATCGTTAAAAAAAGTTACCTCGAAAATTCTGAAGTAACTTCCATGTTTTTAATTTAATTCGTTCATTAGCCAATGTTCGATATCACGATAGACTTCTTCCTTGTTTAGTTCATTTAGAATTTCGTGTCGACATTCATGATAAAAATGAGATTCAACATTATCTAGACCACAATCTTTATATTGTTTAATAACTTTTTCTACGTCTTTCCCAAATCCACCAACAGGGTCATTGTCACCACTAATAAAAAGCATCGGTAAATCTTTTCGGATGCCTTCTATGATTTCTTTATTATGTACAAGCTGTAACCCGGTTAGTAAATCATAGTAAAAACTCCCCGTGCAAACAAATCCACAATACGGATCTTGCGTGTACGCTTCAACAATGGCTTGGTCCCTTGTCAGCCAAGCAAACGGATGGTCCTCGCTTTTAAACTTTTTATTGTAGGACCCAAAAATTAGTTTGTTCAAAGTGTGACTTGGTACTTTAGATCCATTTTTGTTTATCCCTCTTTTTGCGATATATTTACCGATTGTAGTGGCGAAACCTGGATCTCCACCTGTTCCTGAACAAATTAGGCCATCAATATCATGGGAATACTTCTGTACATAACGCCTCGCAAGAAACGATCCTAAACTATGTCCAAATAAAATGACTGGGACATTTGGATGTTGATGTTTAATATATTTTGTTACGGCATATAAATCTTCTACGACACGATCAAAACCATTTTGTTCAGAAAAATAGCCGAAAATACCCATTCTCTCACCTGTATGACCGTGACCCCGGTGATCATTTCCATACACGAAGAATCCTTTTGATAAGAGGTAATGGGCAAAAGGCTCATAGCGTTCAATATGTTCCGCCATTCCATGTGAAATTTGAATGATTGCTTTCGGGGTTAGTGTTTCCTCTGTCCATTTTTGAACATAAAGAGCAGTTCCATCATCCATCGTTAGCCAGTTTACTTGTTTTTCCATTGGCCGATTCACCTCTTTTATATGGTGCTTTTATTATAACTAGATTTAAATAAAAACGAAAATCATTTTGTTGGTACTAGATACCATTATTCAGTTCGATATTTCCTTCATTATTTTAAGTGAAAAAATATACACCACAACCGTAATAATCGTGGTGTATTTTATAACTCCTTAGTTATTTATATATTTTTCAAATATACATCCAAAGTTCTTTTCATGTACTACGTTTAACCAGTTGAAATCAAATTTCATTAATTTTTCATATTAATATGCCTAATCTATATCATTCGTTCTAGAACGATTAAGATGTATTAAAGAAAAAATCTGTTTTTTAGATTAAAATTTCTGTAAATAAAGACCATGAGTTGTAGATATTAATTGAACTAATTCCTTATAAAGTTTATCACCTAAATAAACTTTATAAATCAGTCCATTAATCCAAACAATCATTATCATACTAGGAAATACAAAACATGATTCCAACTTTTCTCGTAAACTTAGTTTCGTTATAATTTGAATCTCATTAAATTTTTCATTTAGTTGCAAACGTTCACCATGGTCCTTTGTTGAATCAACTATACTTCTGCTATCTCGATTTAGAATTTCGTTTAAAGTAATTTTTCACTAAAAAGATCACAAAAAATTTGCACTCTTATTATGATTGTTCAATCTTTATTCCACTGATATCCGCTTGTTTTATTCGAAATGAAATAAGAATGGTGACAAGTGATAAGAAGATGAGTAAACTTCCGACATATGCATTTTGGTTAATGGATAAATGTTCAATAACTAAACCACCGACGAAAGAACCGGATGCGACACCTAAATGCAGTGCTGAATTGTTTAAACTTTGCTGAATCGATGCAGTCTTCGGTGACGTCTCAATTAAATAACTTTGCATCGCAGGTGAAATTCCCCAACTTAATATCCCCCACAAGATCGACATAACAATAAAGATTGGTACGAATGACGTTGTAGACGGGATAACTAAAAATGTGCCTGTAAAGAGAATTAATGAAATAATGATTGTTTTCTTAGACCCAAAAACATCGGCTAACGTTCCGCCAATTCCACCACCACTAACAGCCGCAATACCGAAAATAAAGTAAATCACACTAACCCATGTACCTTCTAATCCCATCGTATCATGCAAAAATGGTTTAAAATAGGCATATAATACCGTGTGTCCAGCCATGTATAAAAACGTTGTTAAAAGGGCAAACAACACTTTTCTACTTTTCAAACTCATTAGTTGTGTTTGAATTGGAACTTGTTTTTCTGGTTCAATTGGATTCATCCACAAATAAACACCAATGATTGAAAGAATCGTTAAAATAGCAACCATAACAAATGGTGCACGCCATCCATACATGCCTCCAAGAACTAAACCTATTGGAACTCCAAGTACAAGCGATCCACTAACACCCATCGAAATAATACCTATTGCACGTCCACGAAATTCCGGTTGGACCATATTCGGTGCCATCACTAAACAAAGAATGGTTAATAAAGCCCCACTCATTGCACTAATAACGCGACCTATAAAGACAACTGTATAGTTTGGACTAAAAATGGTTACGATGTTTCCAATTAAAAAAATCCATAAACAAATAAGCATTAACCGTTTTCGTTCGATATTCGCCGTCACAATTAATAACACAGGTGATAAAAAAGCGAAGATAAGAGCGAAAATTGTAATTAAATATCCAGCTTGACTAATTGATACGTTTAAGTCGGCTGATAAAAGATCAAGAATCCCACTAATGATGAGTTCAACCATACCGACAACAAATGCAATAACCATTAAAAAGTAAATCCTTTTATTCATTGAACGATTCCTTTCTCTACTATCTGAATATAATAGTAATCTTGTTAATAGGAGAAAACAAGGAATTAAGATGTGATATTTTTATGACGATTTTTTGTTCATTAAATGTTTTGTGAATGAACGCTTGAAAAGATTACATATGTATTGGGGAATGTATGACTGAAATTGAATTTCCCGCTTTTGCATTTTCTGAATAAAGATTTTATAATTGTAATAGGTCAAAAAAGGTCAAAGGAGTGATGATTGTGGATATCAATCGAATGACTGAACGCATGCAACGGGCAATCATGTCTGCCCAAACCATTGCAACAGATCAAAAACACCAAGAAATCGATGAAGTTCACCTTTATCTTGCTATTTTAGAAGAACCGGAAAATCTTGTTTCGGCGATTGTAGAAAAAACCCATCTTAGCGTAACAATGTTTGAAAAAGAACTTCAACAATTATTAAAAAAGCGTCCACGCGTCACTGGAACAGGTATTGATCAAGGAAAGATATATATTTCAAACCAATTACAACAAGTTTTTACAGAAGCAGAAAAAACGATGAGAACGTTCAAAGACGAATATTTATCTGTTGAACATGTGTTCATTGCTTCCGTTACTTTATCTACAGTAGCTGGCAAATTATTACAAAATCAAGGTTTAACATTACAAGCGGTTCTGGAAACCGTTCGAGAAATAAGGGGGAATCAACGAGTGACATCACAAAATCCTGAAGCAACGTACGATGTTCTGAAAAAATATGGTCGTGACCTTGTTACTGATGTACGTGCTGGTAAAGTCGATCCTGTGATTGGTCGAGACGGTGAAATTCGTCAAGTTGTTCGCATTTTATCACGAAAGACGAAAAACAATCCGGTGTTAATAGGCGAACCTGGTGTTGGGAAAACGGCTGTTGTTGAAGGATTAGCTTGGCGTATTGTAAAAAAAGACGTTCCAGAAGGTTTAAAAGATAAAACGATTTTTGCACTTGACATGAGTTCACTTGTCGCTGGTGCAAAATTCCGCGGTGAATTTGAAGAACGATTGAAAGCAGTTTTAAATGAAATTAAAAAAAGTGACGGGAAAATAATTTTGTTCATCGATGAGTTACATACGATTGTTGGAGCGGGTAAAACAGATGGTGCGATGGATGCAGGTAATATGTTAAAACCAATGCTTGCTCGTGGTGAATTACATTGTATCGGTGCGACATCTTTAGATGAACACAGGCAATATATTGAAAAAGACCCAGCACTCGAACGCCGTTTCCAACCAGTAATCGTCCAAGAACCTGATGTGGAAGATACCATCTCGATATTACGTGGCTTAAAAGAACGTTATGAAATTCACCATGGGGTCAAAATTCATGATCGTGCCCTTGTTTCTGCTGCTGTTTTATCCAACCGTTATATTACGGATCGCTTTTTACCGGATAAAGCGATTGATTTAATGGATGAGGCTTGTGCAATGATCCGAACTGAAATTGATTCGATGCCACAAGAACTTGATGAAGTGACAAGACGTGTCATGCAGCTAGAAATTGAGGAAGCAGCGTTATCAAAAGAGGAGGATCCAGTTAGCCAAAGTCGATTAGAAATATTGAAAAAAGAACTCGCGGAGCTCCGTAATCAAGCGGATGAAATGAAAGCAAAATGGCAAATTGAAAAAAAAGGAATTGAGCTCGTTCAAGAGAAACGGGAACAACTTGAGAAACTACGCCGAGATTTAGAAAAAGCAGAAAATGAATATGATTTAAATAAAGCTGCTGAATTACGACATGGTCGCATTCCGGCATTAGAAAAAGAGTTACGTGAGTTAGAGGAAAAAGTCCATGAACACGAAGGAAACCGGTTATTGAGAGAAGAAGTAACCGAAGAAGAAATTGCGGAAATTGTTGCACGTTGGACAGGGATTCCGGTTACAAAATTAGTTGAAAGTGAAAGAGAGAAATTATTGCGATTGGAGTCAATTTTACATGAACGCGTCATCGGACAAGACGAAGCCGTTAAACTTGTATCAGATGCGATCCTACGGGCTAGGGCTGGTATTAAAGATCCGAATCGACCAATTGGTTCGTTCTTATTTCTCGGGCCAACCGGTGTCGGAAAAACAGAACTCGCTAAAGCCCTTGCACAGCACTTGTTTGACAGTGAAGAACATATCATTCGAATTGATATGTCCGAGTATATGGAAAAACACGCAGTTTCTCGATTAATCGGTGCCCCTCCTGGTTATGTCGGTTATGAACAAGGTGGCCAATTGACAGAAGCCGTTCGACGTAATCCTTATTCTGTTGTTTTATTTGATGAGATTGAAAAGGCGCATCCAGAAGTGTTTAATATTTTATTGCAAATGCTTGATGATGGGCGCATCACGGACTCACAAGGACGAACGATCGATTTTAAAAATACGGTCGTCATTATGACATCGAATATCGGATCACAATTTTTACTTGAACAAGCGCTTGATGGAGATGAGATTCAGGCTGAAGCACGGGATTTAGTCATGGGCCAACTACGGAGTCATTTCCGTCCAGAATTTTTAAACCGGATTGATGAGATTATTTTATTTAAACCGTTAACGTTAGAAAATATTAAAGGAATCGTTACAAAACTTATTGAAGAATTACAAAGACGGTTAAGGGAACAACAAATTCAATTAGTTTTAACTGACGAAGCGAAAATTTTTCTTGCTGAGAATGGGTTCGACCCTGTTTATGGAGCAAGACCGTTGAAGCGATTTATTCAGCGTTCTCTTGAAACAGAACTCGCCCGACAAATTATCGCTCGGCATATTGAGGAGAATCAAACGGTAACGATAACGATTAAAGATAATAAAATTGTGTTGGTTACTGAAAATTGACAAAAATAGGCTGTTAGTCCCACAGGTTATACGCTGAGACTACGCTAACCTATTGTTATCGAAATTAAACTGCATGGGTTTGCCGGTCTTAGTGTTCTTAATCTACGGAAATCTTGGAGTCTTTGTGTAAAATACGATAATCCACGGTTAGTAGATTTTCAACATATCCTACGGTTCCTAGTCCGGAACTTGTGGGTTTTTATTTTATGTGAGGTAACTTGATGATACTAGTGCTCTATTGCTGTTTTTGCTTGAAATCATGTGAAAATGGGCTTATAAAATCGCTCTATCAACCCGTTTTGCTTGAAATCACGAGAAAATGGGCTAATAGAATTGCTCTATGAACCCGTTTTACTTGAAATCATGAGAAATTGGGCTTATAGAAGCTGTCGAAGCCTTCCGTACAACCAAAGAAGGAATATCATACTGTAGTCATTTGATGTAGTGCTGTCGAAACCTTCCTGTTAGCTTAAAAATCCCCTCCACTCAATCGTGAAGGGGATCCATCCATTTATTCATATTACACTACGTCGAAAATTCATATTTTATATACGTTCTTTCCAAAAAAACTAGTGATTATGATACTTTTCGTTTTTTCTTAAAAATAATATAACCGATACCGATGACGATTATAATGAGCAGAGCAACACTGATAACAGCTGTAACAGTATTTGTTTTCGTTGATTCTGCTTTTATTTCTGTTGTTTTGTTCAATGATAAGTCCCAAGTTAATTTATTTCCTTCTACTTTCTTCGCATTGTTATCTCCAATTTTTCCAGGTAATTGTAATGTAAATGTTAAATCGAATTGGTTATACATTGCTTGTTCTTCACTAGAGATCTCCCCACCTTCACCGGCAAAAGAACCTTTCACTGTATATTTTGTGGAAAATAGACCTTTATCTATTTTTATATCAAAAGGCGAATCTGTAGCTGTGGCTGAGTCAAGAGAAAAATCGTCAATATTTTTGAACGTTTTCTTTGCTTTCATTCCTTTGTATTTATCAGTCTCATAGTCTTCAATTTTAAAGCCTTCATCTTCTAAATCTGTTTTCATTTCAGCAATCGGATCATCAGATGTTCCTTCAATCATTCCATAGACCCCTTTATCGATCCCCATTAGTACTGATGTGTCTACAGAACCATTCTCATTAACTTTTACCCCGATATCTGCTTTCACACAACCGGATAATAAAAATAAAGAAAGTAATAAAACAAATAATTTTTTCTTCACAAGGCAATCCTCCATTAATTTATTAAACTCCTACTTTACCATATTAATCGATATTGGCGAGTATGTTAACCTTATTTTACCAATATCTCTAATAATAAAACATTGGCTATACTCATCTGTTCATTAACGGTTTATAAAAATCTCCTAACTTAAAACGACTCCCTCATAACGAGAGGAAGCCGCGTATATACAGTACTTCTATTCAATAGATTTTAATGATTCAACCATATTCACTTTCTGTAATTTAAAATGCATGGTGAAATTAACAATGAGTGTAAAAAGTAATGTTAACAGTATTGACCATACATAACTCATAGCATGTGCTGTTTGACCAAACATCATCGTTTCAATTTCCATTGTTTTAATGACATATTTATGAAGAATGACGCCGAGAATTAGGCCAACAAGAGTGCCAATGATGGTGAGAAAAATATTTTCACGATACACGTATAAATCAACTTCATGATTACGAAAACCGAGTACTTTTATCGTGGCAATTTCACGAATGCGCTCCGTTATATTAATATTAGTTAAATTATACAAGACAACGACTGCGAGTACCCCAGCTGAAATAATTAAAATTAGCACAACAAAATCTAAACTATCCATCGTATCTTTGAAATCATCCGCCATTGACTTGATTAAACCAACACCAAGAACACTATTTTGCTCCATTAATTTTTCTTTAAAAGCTTGATCATTCAATGACGATCGGTCCTTTATATTAAATAGTGCTGTGTTGTATGCTGGTACTTTTTTCGTCACGGTTTCATAATAGTCAGGTGACATGTATATATAATGGGCTAAGTAATTTTCAACAATTGCTCCTACTTTTACATCATACGTTTTATTTTCGTTCGTACGAAATTCGATTATGTCTCCTACTTGAACATGTAATAATGTAGCGAGTTTTTCAGTTATTACTGCTGCATTATTGGGAATAGTCACTTGCAACCCTGTCTTTCGTTCATGGAGATTAACGAAATCACCAATCGATTGTGTCTTTTGTGGGACGACTAAATTTGTTTCGAAACTTCTGTTCGTATCTTGACTACGAGTATCGACTGTAACATTTACAATTGGTAAGGAAGCGGAAATCTCCTTTTCTTTCTTTACAACTTCATTGATATCCTGTACATCGGCTAATTTTTCCGTATCAAAAACGACTTGACCGTCATATAAAAAGATATCTTTAAATTGCTTGTCCAAAATATCATTAATCGAATCTCGTAAGCCGAAACCAGTTAAGAGCAATGCCGTACATCCAGCAATTCCAAGTACCGTCATAAGGAATCGTTGTTTGTAACGGAATATATTTCGGAAGGCGACCTTTTGTGAAAAAGATAATTTAGACCAAATCGGAGCAATTCGTTCGAGAAAAATCCGTTTACCTGGCTTTGGTGCCCGTGGTTGCATGAGGACACTAGGCATCGATCGTAATTCCCCCATCGTGACAACTAAAGTCGCAACAGTTGTTGTTGTAAGTGCAATAATGAGCGAAAGAATTGTATAGTTCATATGAAAGGCTGTAATGCGATTCGGAATATTGTACATAATTCCATATGCGTTCATAATTGCGGTAGGAAATAACTTAAATCCTACGAGTAAACCGATGATTGCTCCTGTTAAGCTTGAGGCAATAGCATAGATAAAGTACTTTGACAAAATCGTACTTGTCCCGTAACCGAGAGCTTTTAATGTTCCAATTTGACCTCTTTCTTCTTCCACCATTCTTGTCATTGTTGTCATACATACGAGCGCGGCAACTAAGAAGAAAAAGAGAGGAAATACTTTTGCGACTTCCCCGATTCTTCTCGCATCATCATGATAATCTGTATACCCAGGATTAGCTTCACGACCATTAACAAACCAATGATCTGGAATAGCTGTAAGTTTTTCCTCAGCATTTTTTAATTTCTGTTCACTCTTCCTTATCTCCTTCTCCGCATCGGCTTTTTCTTTCTTGTACTTTTCTTTTCCAGTTGCCAATTCCGCTCTCGCCTTTTGTAATTGGTTTTCACCTTCAGCAATCGCTTGTTTCAAGTTGGTTTCTTGTTTTTTTAATTGACTTTTTCCTTCACGAATTTTTGTTTCATTTATCGTTAACTCCCTGTTTGCTTCAGCAAGTTGTTTTTTTGTCGCATCTAACGTTTGTTTTGTCATTGTTAGTCGCTTTATTCCGGCAATATATTGTGCTTGATGCTTGTTATAATTTTGTTTTGCCTCGTCTAGTTTCTTTACATTGTCTTCATAAGCTTGGTTCCCTTCATTATATTTTGATTCGGCACTTGTTAACTGATTTGTTACATTATCTATTACTTCATCAATTGTTCCGACTATAATTGGTATTGTTTTATTACTATAAGGAATTTTCCTGAAAGTTTGTTTTATCTCTTCGGAAAGTTCTATGTTATTAATAAAGCGAACGTACTCTTCAACCGTTTTTGGTGGGCTACTCTGGAATGACTCCTTCATGACCGTAAGATTTTGCATTATTTTTTGCAATAAAGAGATTTGTTGTTTTCCTTTATCAAGTTGGGCTTTACCAGAATTTAATTCAGTTTCGCCCTTTTCAATCTCCGTTAACGCACGATCCAAGTTTTCTTTTGCTGCATCTAACGTTGTTGCACCTTTCTCATACTCTGAATAGCCTTGTTTCCATTGATTGAGCCGCTTATGATATTCGGACTTTCCATTCTTTATTTGCTGTTCTGCTGTTTCTAGTTTGTTTTTTGCCGCAGTAAGTTCGGTTTTATATTTATTCTCTTTTTCGGCGAGTTCATTTTCGCCGTCTTCTATTTTTTGCTCAGCATCCTGTAATTTTTGTTCAGCTTCTCGAAATTCGCGATCCACCATTCTTTTGTTTTTTTCGAGTTCTTGTTTTCCTTCATTCAAGTTTTGTTCCAGTTTTTCTTTTTCACGAACAAGGGTATCCCGACCAATATTCATTAATTCTTTTTTGATAGGTTTTAAGTTGTTCTGATAAGCTTCTGAATAAGCAATCAAGTCTCCACTATTTTTTGTTTTTATATAAAGCTCGAAAATATTGTTTTTGGTAAAATCATTTTCGTTCATATAGGCGAAGAAGTTAATTGATCCATCACCAATAGTTGTTTGCCCACGTTCATAACTAATGTAAAATGGCGAATTTACTTGGCCAACGACTTTTAACGAGTTTGTCTTTATCGAGTCTGATAGCTTTTCTCCCTCAGGCACGGACAGTTTGACAGTACTACCAACCTCTAACCCTCTTGGTGCATAATTTCCCGCTTCTACAACGATTTCACCTTGTTTTTTTGGTAGTCTTCCGTGCACGAGTTGGAGTTTGTTCAACTCTGAACTTTTTTCTTCATAACTATGAAGGCGAACCGTATATGTATTTCCATCTTTCGTTGTTAGGAACAAATCTTTCGTATATCCAGCTTGAACCGTTTCTATTTGATTCAAGTTTTTAACAGTCCTCATGTCTTTATCTGAAAAACCGAGTGGTGACGTAACCCGTACATCAAAAAGCTTAGCCTCTTTATAGTAATGGTCACTTGATAAAATCATATCAGGTTCTGTTGCATTAATTCCTGCAAAAAAGCCGACACCAATGGCAATAATTAATAAAATTGAGAAGAACCGTGTTTTATTATTTTTTATTGAACGGTAAAGGTTTTTATAAAGCGCTTTTTTCATTACCATTCAATCCTTTCTACTGAAACTGGATGTTCATTCGTTTCAATGCTTATAACCTCGCCACTTTTCATTCGAATCACTTTATCAGCCATATCCGTAAGTGCCGAATTATGTGTAATAACGATGACTGTCATTCCTTCTTTTCTCGCGGTCTCTTGTAGTAGTTGCAATATAGCTTTACCCGTTTGGTAATCGAGCGCTCCTGTTGGTTCATCACATAGGAGAAGTTTTGGATTTTTCGCTAATGCCCGAGCAATAGCTACCCGCTGTTGTTCTCCACCAGAAAGTTGAGCCGGAAAATTGTTCATCCGTTCTTCTAAGCCAACTTTTCTTAGCACCTCTTCCACATCTAGCGGATGTTGACTAATTTGTGTTGCTAATTCAACATTTTCTTTCGCCGTTAAGTTTGGTACTAAATTATAAAATTGGAAGACAAATCCGATATCATCACGCCGATATTCCGTTAATTGTTTTTCTGAATATGTACTTATATTTTTTTCATCGACGATTATCGTTCCTTCTGTTGGAATATCCATTCCTCCTAGCAAGTTTAAGACAGTTGTTTTTCCAGCACCTGAAGAACCGACAACAATGGTAAATTCACCTTCATCAATTTCAAAATTAATTTCTTTTAGTGCATCGATGGTCACTTCACCCATCCGGTATTGTTTTTTTATATTTTTAAAGTGTATATAACTCATTTTGTCACCTGAATTTGTTTGTATTTTTTCGAGTAAAAATCCCCATTTCATTCGTTGATATTATTTTAACATATTATCTAAGTATTCATTCATGAAGATATTTTAAAACTATAAAAGCCTTCATGGGAAAATCCATCAAGGCTCATAAACTTTTTATCCGTATTACTTAAAGCGGGTTATTTTTATTTAAGTTACTTCCGTATTCCTGTTTTTTCAGCTAATTCGGTATACCAGTCGATTTCTTCTTTGACTATTTTCGTAAGATCTTCCCCATTCAAGTAACCTGGTTGTAAGAAAATTTTCTCGAGTTGCGCTTGAAACTCTTTGTCTTCTTGCATTTTCGCAATCGCTTCATCCCATTTTTTCACAATCTCATCTGGAGTATCTTTCGGTAATGAAATTCCAGTCCACCAGCTTACAGTCAAATCTGAAAATCCTAACTCTTCTGTTGTTGGCACATTTGGATACAGTGGGCTCCTCTCAGATCCCTGTACTGCCAATACTTTTAATTTTCCTGCTTCAACTAACGAATATACCTCTCCTGCATTATGGACGGCTAAGATTACATGCCCACCAGCTACTTTTGTTGCTGAGTCACTTGCTCCTTCACTAGAAACCATTTTTGTTTTTGAAAAATCAACCCCGACAGACGTTAACCATTCTGCAACACCAAAACTTGAAAATCCAGCGGGACCGACACTAGCCCAAGTTAGTTCTTCCGGATGTTCTTTCACCCATTCGGTAAAATCTTTCAAATCTTTCCAAGGAGCATCTGCACTGACTGCATAGACGAGTGGAGATGTGGCAACACGTGCTGCGAGTTGATGATTCGAAGAGGTGAGAATCGGCTTTGTTGTCCCGGCTTCATACATCGTTGTCGAAGAATTATTATTCATCAAAACGGTATAGCCATCAGGTTTTGCTTCAATTAACGCAGATTGAGCACCGACAATCCCACCACCTCCCGTCCTGTTAACAACGACAACCGGCTGTCCCCACTCCTTACTTACATAATCTGCGACAGCTCGAGCAGCAAGATCAACCCCACCACCTGCTGCAAATGGAACAACAAGTTCGATTTGTCGGGAAGGATAATTTGTATGGGCCTGTTTCGCTTTTGATGTTGATTCTGTTTTCTTACTTGTGTCATTTGTTGCACAACCAGCCAAAAACGTAAATACCATTAATAAACTTGCAAAGAATACTTGGATTTTTTTCATCATAACAACTCCCCTATAAAGGTAACTTTCTTACGTATTTGCCAAATTTGCCTTAAGAAAGATCTTGTGTTTCACCCGTTTCTTGAATGATTCTTCGCTTCGTTCGTTTTGTAAATAAGATGGATATGATCAGAATGATAATAGAACAAATAAAAAGGGTAAGTGAAATTGGTCGGTTGACAAAGATTAGTAGATTATTAGACGACATTTCTAGTGATTGGATAAACGAAATTTCCATTTTCTGTCCTAAAACTAGACATAAAATAAGAGGGATTACTGGCCAGTTAAACTTGTGGAATAAATACCCCAGAACACCAAAGATAATCGCAACAAAACAGTCAAATAAACTGTTTCGTACAGAATACGCACCGAGTAAACTAATCATTAAAATAATTGGTGCGAGAACCCCAAACGGTACATCTGTTAGTTTCGCCCAAAGACCAACGAGCGGTAAATTTAATATGAGAAGGATGACATTTCCGACAAACATACTTGCAATAACTGTCCAAACGAATTCACTATTTTGTTCGAACAAAACTGGTCCTGGTGTCAATCCATAAATCATAAATGCCGCAAGCAACACCGCTAATGGTGGTGATGAAGGAATCCCTAATGAAAGAAGCGGAATAAACCCACCAGAACTCGTTGCGTTGTTAGCCGATTCTGGTCCGGCAACCCCTTCAATGGCACCGTGACCAAATTTATATGGCCGTTTCGAGAACTTTTTTTCTAAATCGTACGACAGAAAGGAAGTAATTGTTGCAGAGAAGCCTGGCAGTATTCCGAGAAAAAAACCGAGTAGACTTCCACGTAAAATCGGCATACGACTTTCTTTTAGATCTTGCTTAGATGGAAAAACATTTTTAATTTTTTGCTGTTTAATTTTTACTCGACTTTCTTCAATACCTTTTAATACTTCTGTAATTGCAAACAAACCGATAATGATACTGACCATCTCTAATCCGCCCGTAAGCGTAGGGATGCCAAAGTCAAACCGGGGTACCCCTGTCGACATGCCAATTCCAACAAAAGATAGCAATAACCCAAGTGCCCCCATAATAATTGACTTAATAAACGAATAGCCGGATATATTGAACAATATCAGAAGGGCCATAAACATTAATACAAAATATTCAGGTGGGCCAAATTTCAATGCTTGGTCAGCTAAAATTGGTGCAAATAAGACGAGACCCACTAGCCCAAGTATTCCGGCAAAAAATGAACCAATTGCTGCAATTCCAAGTGCGGCTCCTCCTCGCCCTTGTTTTGCCAGTGGATATCCATCTAAAGTCGCTGGAACGGATGAGGATTCACCAGGGATATTCATAAGTATTGCCGTCGTTGACCCGCCATATATTGCCCCATAATAAATTCCTGCCATCATAATAATTCCTTGCACAGGATCTAGAACGGTCGTTAATGGTAAAAGAATCGCTATTGCTGACGTAGGTCCAAGTCCCGGCAAGACACCTACCAATGTTCCGAGCAACGAACCGAGCATGACAATAGCTAAATTCATTGGAGTTAACACACTTCCTAACCCACTTAACAGAAATGAAATAGCTTCCAAATACAAACCTCCCTTCTAAAATGGCCACTGGATTGAATTTGGTAAAGGTGTTTTTAGCAATACGATAAATAGATAATAAAAGGCTGTTGTCGAAATGGTTGAAAAAATGATGGAGAAGAGGAATCGATATTTGCCAATAACGTTAAGTAAAATGGTAAACGCCAATAACGTACTTATAAAATAACCGAGAAAAAGAATGGAATAACAATAGATTAATAAAATACCTACAACAATTAACATCGTATTTCGTCTTTCTTTTTTAAACGGTTCTTTCGCTTCTTTTACTGGGAATAGAAGATATAGGAACCCCGTTGAGACAAAAACGATTCCAATTAGTCCAGGAAAAGCGTGGTCACCTATGAATAGTCCAGTTCCGTACGGATAGAGGCGAATGGCTTCGTATAAGGAAATGAAACCAACAATCATAGAAATAACCCCGCCGAAACGGTTTTTTATGTGAGCAAGAATATGCGTTTCCCCCTTTCATATATTTACAAATGACTTTTTTCCCAATAGGCGAGAAAACCTAATCCTATATTTCTATATTCAGTTCCCTATCGATTGGGCACTAAAATACGTAAGATTTTTTCCGTAAGTATTTCCCATTTCGAAACTGTGTAATGTCATTACTGGTTAATTTGTAACATAGAATACGCTCAAAAAAAAAGCCAGCGCTTTGCTGACTTAGCTTAAATAACCGGTTCGTATGCTTCGTACTGTGGATTCGTATAGAATGGTGGTCGTTTTCCAATTAGTGGCATTTGAAATGAAGCGAAGCCATCATAATATACCCTTACCTTTTCGTCTGTATAAGGGATTAGCAAAAGTTTAACGGTTGGATTGTAATAAATCAAAAAGGCCACCTCCCCCTCTTTTCAAATAAGTTATTCAAAATCACCTGTTATGAACCTTGTCTTTCTCTCATCATTCTTAAACCTACCTGTATTTTCACGAAACATAGCCAATTGTCATATAGTAACTCAAAAAGTGCTTTTTAGGAGGTTGCCTATGTCAGAAAACAATCAATCAAATTACCCATTACCGCCAAACTACGGGAAAATTACTCGATACGAAGATGTCGCCTTAACCGTTCCCGAACAACGACAATACCGCCAACCAGGTGTTGAAAGTTTAATGGTGCCAAGACCCATTATTGAAAACACAAATTATACAGGAAGTGGAAAACTAAAAGGAAAAGTCGCGTTAATTACAGGTGGCGATAGTGGTATTGGTGCAGCTGTTGCCATTGCGTTTGCAAAAGAAGGTGCGAATGTAGCGATTGCTTACTTAGACGAGCATGAAGATGCAGATCGGACGAAAAAACGGATTGAGGAATTAGGTAAGCGCTGTTTATTACTTCCTGGTGACTTACGGAAAAAAGAACAATGCGAATTTATTGTTGAAAAAACAGTTGAGACATTTGGAAAACTAGATATTCTTTGTAATCATGTCGGAATTCAGTTTCAGCAAGTCAGTTTACTAGATATAACAGATGCACAATTTGACCAAACATTTAAAGTGAATATATATTCGCATTTTTATACAACAAGGAAAGCGTTACACTTCTTAAAGGCGGGCGCATCGATTATTAATACGGCATCAGTTGTCGCTTATGTAGGAAATGATCAACTCATTGATTACTCAGCGACAAAGGCGGCAAATGTAGGGTTTACACGGGCTTTAGCTCGGAATCTAGTTGATAAAGGCATTCGAGTTAACGCTGTTGCTCCGGGGCGGTTTTGGACACCACTTATTCCAGCTAGTTTTTCAGCTGATCAAGTGCCCCTTGTAGATAATTTAATGGATCGGCAAGGGCAACCTTTTGAAATTGCACATGCGTATGTATACTTGGCATCCGATGATTCTCGCTTCGTTACTGGTCAAACGATGCATGTCAATGGAGGCGAATTTATGACATCGTGAAAATGTTAAAGAAAACTAAAGGGCACACAAGCCTTGGCGAAGCGAGAGACTAGAGGTCTAGAGGTCGCTTGATGAGAAAGAGAGTATTTTGGCCTTATGCAATGCTGCTTGCGCCTTCGTTTTACGCTTATGCGTATATGGGATAAAAATCTGGAAATTTGTACTTTTCTATTAGCTGAAAATTCCAATTTATGAAGTAATGACTCTTCACAAATTGGAATTTTATTTATCATGATCTTTCTCTTTTTCAACAGGCAATCCAATGGAATGAATGATCTTTTACAAATTCATCTTCTTCATTCTAGATTCTTTACATCTAACAATCATGATGTCCGAACGCGTCGTGCAAAATCAACGAAACGAAACTTGTCTGGACGATGGCGGGACTCTGTATATTGAAATAAGCTAGAGTCATCCAGATAAACGAAACTCCTAATGACAACTAAATGTTCAAACTTTTGCAAATCAAGAAGTTCTCGATCCTCATCTGTCACCTCTTCAACGATAATTTCTTTTACAGCAAATCCAATTGCAAGTCGCAAATGATTTTCAATGTACTCATAAATAGAATCCTCACAAATGGATTTTGATAATAACGGAACAAAGGTTTCATTGAAAAAATCTTTATCTAAAATCACCATTTCCCCGCCTATATCCCTGATTCGCGTGACATGCCAAATTTTTTCATTCACATCGACTTGCAGCTTATTTCGAATTTCATTTGAATCAATATATCCAAGTTCATGGACGATTGTTTTACTTTCTAATCCGAGCTTTTCAGCAAGTTCTTTAAAACTAGCAATGCCAGAAACAGGAAATGATAGGCGGTGTACATTAATTACAATGGAACCTTTTCCACGTACCTTTTGAATATATCCATTATTCGAGAGCAAATTTAATGCTTTTCGAATCGTTTCCCTTGATGTTCCGTACATTTCGGTTAAGTCATTTTCTGATGGTAACAAGCTATTTCTCGGCCAAACACCTTGTTCTATTTTTTTTGCTAAATCCCGATAAATTTGCATATATTTCTTTTCCATGTTAGTAATCCCTCATACGATTGGACGTTTATTTTATATAGTAAACTATGGATTCATACGGTCTTAACTTTAGTGATTGCCAATTTTCTGGTGAATCTTTATAATTCGAGATAAGAATTTCCGCATTCTCCTTTTTCTCAACAGGGATTGAAATTTCCTTTTCTTCACCATAAAAGTTACTAACGACAATAAGCATTTCTTCATTCCACTGACGAGTGTAGACAAAAATGTTTGGATCTTCATCTAAGAGTAAGCGGTAGTCCCCATACGTAATAATACCATAGTCTTTTCGACATTGAATCAACTTTTGATAATGGTAGAAAATCGAGTCTTCATCTTGTAGCGCTTTTTCAACGTTAATCTCCGGATAGTTTCTCGCAACATTTATCCAAGGCGTTCCTGTCGTAAAACCTGCATTTACTTCATCCGACCATTGCATAGGAGTACGACTGTTATCACGGGATTTTTGTTTTAAAATATCAATAATTTCTTCGTTGTTTTTCCCATCTTTTTTAAGAATATGATATGCGTTAATCGATTCAACATCGCGATACTCATCTATAGATTCGAAGTTAGGATTTGTCATCCCAATTTCCTCACCTTGGTAAATATAAGGAGTACCTTGCATAAAATGAAGAGTAGTCGCGAGCATTTTCGCTGATTCTTTATGATATTTCCCATCATCACCAAATCGAGATACCACTCGTGGCTGATCATGGTTACACCAAAATAGTGCATTCCATCCATTTCCTTCGTGCATACCTGTTTGCCACTCGGAAAGGATTTTCTTCAATCTAATAAAATCAAACGGTGCTTTTGTCCACTTCTCTCCATTCGGATAATCTACTTTTAAATGATGAAATTGGAATGTCATATCTAGTTCTTTACGATCCGGTTTTGTATAAAGAATGCAATTTTCCAAACTCGTTGATGACATTTCACCAACAGTCATCATGTTATATGGTGAAAAAGCCGCTTCATTTATTTCGTGGAGAAATTCATGAATACGTGGACCGTCTGTATAATATTTTCTGCCGTCTCCTGTTTCATCATTCAGAAATCGCTGGTCTTTCGAGACAAGATTGACCACATCCAATCGGAACCCGTCAATTCCTTTTTCTGCCCAAAATCTAATCACATCAATGAGTGCTTTTCGGACACGTGGATTTTCCCAGTTTACATCTGCTTGTGTAACATCAAATAAATGCAAGTAATATTGACCTGTATTTTCGTCAAATTGCCAAGCTGACCCACCAAATTTAGATTGCCAATTATTCGGTTCTTTCCCCTCGACTGGATCTTTCCAAATATAAAAATCTCTGTATTCGCTATCTCGAGATGAGGCGGATTTTTTAAACCATTCATGTTCTGTTGATGTGTGATTCAGCACCATATCCATAATAATTTTAATATCACGGTTATGCGCTTCTTCTAATAATGTTTCAAAATCTTCCATCGTCCCATAGGCTGGATAAATGGAAAAATAGTCACTAATGTCATAGCCGTTATCATTTTGGGGAGATTGATAGATTGGTGTCAACCAAAGGACGTCAACACCTAATTTTTTCAAATAATCTAGTTTTTGAATGATCCCCTTTAGATCACCCGTACCTTTTCCAGTTGTATCATTGAAACTTTTTGGGTAAATTTGATAGACAGTTGCTCGTCTCCACCATGCTTCATTCATTGTAACCCTCCTCGCTCTGCTTTTTTCGTGAATTTTTCATTAACAATCATCTTATTGATTTATTAATTTTCGTTTTGCAATGAGATATGTGAGAACTAGCGGAACAATAATGACAATCGCCATTCCGATGAAAAACACGCCCCAGTGATCAATGACAATCGATAAAAAGGCAGGAATTCCGCCGACACCGACTGAAGTTGCTCGAACTCCTTCTAATGTTATAAAAGCACCTGCAATGGCTGTACCGGATATCGCTGCAATGAAAGGATATTTATTTGGTAAGTTCACACCGAACAGAGCTGGTTCTGTAATCCCTAGCCAAGCTGAAATACCAGATGTACCTGCAAGGCCTTTTAATTTTTCATTTTTGGCAGCAAGGAACATGCCAAATGCCGCTGACCCTTGGGCAATATTTGATAATGCTAAGATTGGCCATAAAAAGGTCGTTCCCGTACTTCCAATTAATTGTAAGTCAACAGCTAGGAATGTATGATGCATTCCTGTGATTACTAGTGGTGCATATAAAGCCCCATACAAGAGACCACCGATGATCGGAACCGTGTCAAAAATCGCCACAAACCCATTTGTAATCCAATTTCCAAGTTGTAGTGTAATTGGTCCAACAATGACAAACGAAAGAAACCCTGTGACTAGAAGAGCAACTGGTGCAACGATTAGTAATTGCAAGGAATCGATTACATGTTTTCGTAACCAAATTTCTATTTTTGCAAGTACCCATGAAGCGACTAAAACGGGTAATACTTGACCTTGATAACCAATTTTATTTATTTCAAGACCAAAAAGATTCCATGTTGGTACGGTTCCTTTTGTTAAAGCTTCACTGTAACTGTACGCACTCAATAAGTTTGGATGAACAAGAATTAAGCCAAGAACAATTCCTAATAGTGGACTACCACCAAATCTTTTCACAGCCGACCAACCGATTAATGCTGGTAAAAACGTAAAAGCTGTATTGGCAATGATATTAATCATGTCGGCAATGCCTGCCCACTCTGGATACATTTCAATCACAGCTTTTGATGTTCTTCCAAAAATGCCTGGATTCGCTAAGATGTTATTTAATCCCATTAATAAACCGGCCGTAACAATCGCAGGAAGAATGGGGATAAATATGTCAGCCAAAATTTTAATCCCACGTTGTAATGCATTTTGATGAACTTCACTTGCTTTATTTTTCACTTCATCTTTTGACGCTTCCCGAACACCTGTTTCTTTTACCATTGCACGATAGACTTTATCTACTGTCCCTTGCCCGATAATGACTTGAAATTGACCATTAGCCGAAAAAATCCCTTTAACAAGATCGATTTGATTTAATGTTTCTTTATTTACTTTCCCTTCATCCTCTAGAACAAATCGCAATCTTGTAACACAGTGGGTGGCCATTTCAATATTATCTTTGCCTCCAATGGCTTGAATAATTTCCCTCGCTTCTCTTGTATAGAGGGTTTCAGATATTTCGGAAACTTTTACTAAATGATTATCTTGTTTTGAATAGGCTTCTATTGTCAAAAGTGTTGTATTTTTACGCTGAACATTTTTTTCGTTGCTTTTACTCAAGAGTTTATAATCATCACTATTTGTAACAATAATCGGAGTGATCATACTTTTTGCTTTTTCTTTAATGAAATCGAAATCAAATGTTACGAGTGGATCACCAACTTTCACACAATCCCCTACATTAACATGAACAGTAAACCCTTCTCCTTTCAAGGCGACAGTTTCTAATCCGATATGAATTAATAGTTCTACACCTGATGAACCTTTTACTCCAATGGCATGTTTTGTGTTAGCGACAAGAATAATTTCTCCATCAACTGGAGAGGTCACTACTCCATCTATTGGTTCAATCGCAATCCCATCCCCCATTAATTTTTCAGAAAATGTTGGGTCTGGCACGTTCTCAATGCTTACTAAATGCCCATTCATTGGCGCATAAACCTTTTCAATATAGGACATCTTTCTTCCCCCTATCTTTCACAAATGTTATTCATAGTTAATATAAAGTGAAACTTCAATCAGTGGGGGTTTTCCTCATCCCCACTGATTGAAGAGGAACACAAGCTAAAACCGTCACGTCCAGTGACAACACTTGTGTGACCAACATCGTGTTGGCCTAAACCAATCAGACTTTTACGGGCAGTTGATTTCCCACTTGGAGGTTTTGCTTTGCTTACATCTTGAAGCGGGAGTCTTACTGCCCGTTAATGCGGGATAAAAATTACAATATATCTACGAATACCTGTATATACAAGTTGTGATTTCATTTTAACTTGTATATACATATTTAGCAAGTATTTATTGTAACCGTATTTATTTGTAAGAAAATTTGCCTGAATTTCATTTTGTCCACGCTTAAGTAGATAATCATGCTAATCAGTAATTTCCAAAAAGTTTATCCTTTCCTATCGCTTATAAATACATTCTTCGTTCACGAGCTTGTATTTACCAAACAGAGGAATCGTTCAACGTACGATTTTCCCTTTACCCATATTCTGTATAATTTGTTTTCTTTTACACAAACTATTTTTCGTACCCCGTTAGTAAGGAGAGAAAAAGTATGACTACCGATTCAAAAGAAAGTAAACTAAAAGACAATTTAATCGATTGGTTAGATGAAAAATTAAAACCATCGTTTGACATTATTAATAAACCACTAGATGATACAGAAAAAAAAATCCAACTTTTTTACTTAAAATCTGTAACCGATAGTGATCTTATTCAACAAATGATTATTAAGCCTTTTTTTGAAATGAGTTCGTTAAAAAAATATGAGTCATATATTTCCTCACTCCCGCAAAACAGTGAATTAAAAGACAATGATCAAGTATTAATGGATATAATGAAAGGCAGTGTTCTCATTCAAATTCAAAATGACTATTGCTTACTTGACTTAAAGTTGGTAACGAACAATATTGTTTTAGAAACAAATATTGAACCGACCATCCAAGGACCTGAACTTGGTTTAAGTGAAGATATTCAGACAAATATAAATATGATTCGCCAACGTTATCATAATCCATCATTAAAAATTGAAACACATGTAATCGGACAGAGTAATAATCAAACCGTTGCGATTATGTATGATAAGGATAATGTGAATGATCTTGTCTTAAATAACATTCAAGAAAAAGTGAGACAGATGGAGCACTCAGTTGTTTTATCTAGTTCTGAATTACAACGACTTCTAAATGATAAAAAGTGGATATTCATGCCGATTATGATGATTACAGAAAGAAGTGATCGTATTATCCAAAATTTGGCTGGAGGGAAAGTCATTTTAGTTTTAGATGGAACGCCTAACGCGATTATTGCTCCTTCTGTATTTTTTGACTTTATGACCTCAATGGATGATAAATATTTACCATTTGGCATTTCAAAGTTTTTAAGATTTTTACGTTATTTTGGTTTATTTATTTGTTTATTGTTACCTGGGTTTTATGTTGCGGTAACTTCTTACAATCCAGAAATTATTCGTGCTGAGTTAGCCTTTTCTGTCGCAGGTAGTCGGGTTGGTGTGCCGTTTCCTTCTTTTATGGAAGTTTTGTTCTTACTTATTTTTATGGAGTTGTTAACAGAGGCGAGCATTCGGTTGCCAAAATCGATTAGTGGAGCAGCGACAACGGTAGGTGGGTTAATTCTTGGAACAGCCGCTACAGAAGCAGCTTTGACTTCAAATATTATGGTCATTATCGTTTCAGCTGTAGCGATTGCAACTTTTGCCATTCCGATTAATGAAATGAGCTTTGCGATTCGATTAATTCGTTACCTTCTTTTATTTTTTGCATCGATTGCCGGAATTACCGGACTAATCTTGTCGTTTCTTGCTTTCATTCTTTACTTAACAAATATGGATAGTTTTGGCGAACCGTATTTAAAATTATATATCCAGAAGAAAAAGATGGAAACTAAAGGTGTTAAGTCATGAGACGTTATGTGTATTATCTTATTATCGTCAATATGTTGGGCTATAGCATTTCCGCAGGTCACAAAATTTTATTGAACTTAAAAGAAGAGGGTGCGTTACTGGCTATTGTTTTGTCGGTTTTCTTTGGCTTTTTTATCTTTTTTGGATTTATTCGCTTCTTTCAAACTGTGCCAGGGAAAGATTTACCAGAGGTGTTAGGGGAACGTTTTCCTAAATGGATAGTAACCATTATATTGACCATGATTGCAATCGTATGGTTCTCTGCCGGCTTAGTTTCACTTATTACCTTTATCTTTACCCTAAAGCGATTTCTAACACCTGAGACACCGATATTATTCATGATGGTCATTTTTTTAATTTTTACGACTTTTGGTATGTTATTAAAGACAAAAAGTGTTCTTTATACGTTAGAGATTGTCTTAATCATCACCTTTCCGTTTTTAATATTGTTGTTACTTAAAGCCTTAACAAGTGATGAATTTGAACTCGAATATGTTAAAGAAGCCGTCATGCATATTGTTCATTTTCCAAATTATTCCGTTATGGCGAATGCCCTTTACGTTTATCTAGGTATAACGAATTTAATTATTTTTAATAACCAGTTTCAGGAACATAATCTCAAATTCACTTGGAAGGATTACTTTCTATCCCTTTTTCTTTGCTTTGGAACGTTACTTGCTAGTTTTTTCATCCCGATTGGCTTACTTGGATTTGAAAATATTGATACCGTACCATATCCAATGATTACGGCAAGTGATGCATTACTAATGCCTCTTGGTGTCGTCGAACGTGTTCTTTTTGTCGCTTTAATTATATCGATATTTACAACGTTTTTAAGCATTCTCCTACATTGGCATGTCGTCATTCAAATCGTGAAAAAGCTCATAAAATCAAAAAAGTTTGTCTGGAACAATATCAATTTTTTACTTCTTGGAGTCATCAGTATATTTTGGATAGTAAGTATTTATTTAATTACTGTGTTAAATGAAAATAAATTACTTGTCTTTTCTGAATATTTCAATAATATTATACCAATGTTCTTTTCATTGATGTTCGTTCTTTTCTACGTTTTAAAAAGGAGAGCAAAACAATGACCCATCATAAGAATCCGTTGTATCTCATTTTGTTCTGTATCTTACCTCTTTGTTTAACGGTCATTCCTGGGTGTTCGTTCCGTGATATTGATAAACGAGCGTTCGTCTCTGCCATTGCTGTTGATGATTCAGGCGATCACGAAAAACCGTATAAAGTAACATTAAAAGTTGTCATTCCTTCTGGTTCAATTAAGCAAGAAGGTGTGCAATACGCGTTTTTTTCAGAAAGTAGTTCAAGCATTTCTGAAGCAATAGCACTTATACGAACTTCCATTGATAAAGATATTGATTTCTCACATATGAAGATTGTGTTAATTAGTAAAAATTTATTGGATAGAGATCTTGGAAATATTACAGATTTTTTTCATCGAAGGAGAGATATTCAGCTTATTTCTTGGATTGCTGTAGCAGAACCGAGAGCGGATGAAGTAATCAAGATGGAGCCAAAATCCCAATCTTCCGTTACCGCACCGTTATTTAATTTTTTTAGTCGAACAGCGGTCCAATCCCCATATATTACGACGCTTTATTTATTTGACTTTCGTAGACAAGAAATTGAAAAAGGAATTGACCCAGTACTGCCGGTTGTGACAATTGATGAGTTGGAAAAAAAATATGTGATTAATCGGGGAATCGTCTTAGGGATGGAAAAACATGTTGAATTAACCCCCCATCAAACAATGCTATACAATATTTTAAGAGGAAATATCGAGCGATTTAACGCAGAAATCTTTGAAGATGGTGAGAAGAAGTTTAAATATGGTGTCTTTATTGATTCTTCCAACGTCTCTTATGACATCCAGACGAAGAATAAAAAAAAGCCAACCATTACATTTAAACTGCGCCACCAAGGTATATTGGAAGAAGCTTCTAAATATACTGAAGGAACGCGTCTCGAAAAATATGGACAAGAAACAAGTGAAGTTGCGAAAAATAATTTAAGTGAATTATTAACTTTCTTCCAAGAAAAAAATATTGATCCGATTGGGTTTGGGCTTCGCTATAAAGCAACCCATTTGCATACAAGGAATACTTTTCAAGAGTGGCAAGAGTTGTATCCGAATGTGCAGTTTCATGTAGACATTAAAGTGAATATTACTAGTACAGGGACGATGGAGTAAGTTTTTAGTTAATACAAAGGGCAAAAGTTTTTCAGGAGCCTACCTCTTGTACACTTTTGCCCACGCATCATTTCTTTGTCGTTTGATTAAATACAATCATTCGTCCGCTATTCGTAAACACTTCGTATAGTGAACAAATAAGAAAGACTTCAGTAACATGACATCATAGATAAAAAAAGTTTTTTCGGTGAACTACTAGTTGCTATTCACTTGGTCTTCTCATCATCATGGCAAGACGTTTCGCGCGGGCGACGAGCTCTCCCTTTTGGTTATACCCACGATGTTCAAGCCAAACAATTCCCCGATCTTGTTTTGATTTCGATTCTTTTTTAGCAAGAACTTCGGTTTCGACTCGAATCGTATCTCCAATTCGTACTGGCGCTTTGAAGGTCATTTCTTCAAACCCTAAGTTTCCTAGAGTTGTCCCTAATGTTAAGTCAGAAACAGATATGCCAACGATGAGGGCGACGGTAAACATACTATTTACAATAATGCCGCCATGTATTGTTGATTTCGCAAATTCGGCATCTAAATGAAGTGGTTGAGGGTTATGGGTTAAAGTGGAAAACAGTAAATTATCCGTCTCCGTCACTGTGCGGGTTATGGCATGTTTATACACTTCACCAACAGTTAGCTCTTCAAAGTATTTACCCAGAGGGCTCACTCCCCTTTCGTCATCTGTTCTTCTTTATTTCTGTATTGTTCCGCAAGCTCGAGATAGGCTTTCGCTGACTTTACATGTGCGTAATCTATATGTTCACCTTCATAAAGAACCGCTGCTTTTCCTTCTTTTACCGCTTCATTAAACGTTTGAATCATCCCTTTATAATATTGAACCTCTTTCTCTGTAGGAGAATACACATCATTGATAACTGGAACATGAGACGGATGAATAATCATCTCACCTGTAAAGCCTAATTGTCTGTTGCCTTTCGCTGCCTGTTTCAAACCAGCTAAATCGTGCACATTTTGCCATAATCCACCAATTGGCTGCACATTTGCCGCTCGTGCCGCAACAACAACTTGGGAACGAATATATAACCTCTCTATCCCTTCTTCCGTCCACTGATACCCAAGTGAACGCTCAACATCACCACTTTTTGGACTAACACCAGCAATGGCTGTGACACGCTTTTTTTCGGCAATTTCATACGCAAATTGGATAGACCGAGCCGTTTCCAATGTCGGGATGAGTTTTGTCATTCCAACTGGCAATCCCTTTTTATACTCGATTTCTGAGATTATGCTTGTGACTAAGTCGATATCTTCCGGCCCTTCTACTTTAGGTAAAACGATGCCTTCTAATTCCTCTTGGAGTACAGCTTCAATATCATTCATGTTGAAACAATATGGCCCTTTGTTAATCCGAACGTATACTCGTTGTCCTTGCTTATGTAACTCTTTCATGCTAAACGCAACATCTTCCCTTGCTTTTTCTTTTAAATCGTTTGGCACACTATCTTCCAAGTCAAGAATAATTGCATCCGCATGATAACTCGGAATTTTATCAAACCACACCATTTTTGAACCAGGAACAAACAACATCGAGCGAATTGGTTTCATCGTATAATCTCTCCTTTTACCTACCCTCCTTCTATCTTTACGATTGAATTTTGAAAAATAGACTAGACCTGTACATTTTTATTTTTACTTTTATTTATTTGATTCAACCGAAAACCATCACGTGAAGTCCCTTCTATTTGATTCTGTTCTTCGGCTAACAGTTTTTGATCTTTTTTAGTTTTATAAAGTAAACCTTCAATCAGTGAGGGTTTTCCTCATCCCCCACTGATTGAAGAGGAACACAAGCTAAACCTCAGACAACGCTTGTGTGACCATCATCGTGTTGGCCTGAGGCAAGCGGGCTTTTACGGGCAGTTGATCTTTCGCTTAGCTGTTTTGCTTACATCTTAATCGGGAGGCTTTACTGCCCGTTAATGCGGGATAAACTACACCTTGTTGTCGCTCCCCAATTTCAATCAAGCCACGAAGGATGAACTGCATTG
Organism: Bacillus andreraoultii; assembly: GCF_001244735.1. Classification (GTDB taxonomy): domain Bacteria; phylum Bacillota; class Bacilli; order Bacillales; family Caldibacillaceae; genus Caldifermentibacillus; species Caldifermentibacillus andreraoultii. Next base: position 1,859,255 of record NZ_LN868937.1, on the reverse strand, counting down.
CGAAAATAGCTAGTAAAAATGCAACGAATATCGATAAATACCAATATTGTTCAGATCGAAGTGCCCCTCTTGCTATCGCACCAATTAATCCAGACCACTCATAGGTAACGGATACTTTTGACGGCATCGAACCGAGACTTACTTTCGTTCCTCCAAAATAAAGTTCAAACATCCCTAGATGTATGAAGACAACTAATACTTGGATAAATTGTTGCCCAAACAAAATCGCTAACTTCGGACGAATATGTGGCATTACGTGACGAAAAAATATGTATGTATTACTTCCACCGAGCGTTCTTGCTGTTTTGATAAATTCCTGTCTCAACACCCCTTGAATATCCTTCCCAATTAGTACTGTAGTCAATGGCACGACAAGAATGGTTAAGATAACAATTTCAATCAACATGCGCTCTGTTTGAGAAAAAGCAAACAGAGGACCAGAAGACATGAGTACCGGAGCAAGCAAGATTAACGCAATAAGACTTAATGGGACATAGTGTAAGGATTCCGTTAGTTTGTCAACCCCTTTTTGAAAGGTGCGGTTTAACCAAAAAGCATACAAGCTGCCAAAGATCAGGCCACCAATAACTCGTAACAATGCGATTAACATGCCAAATAGTAATGTATACTTCGCTCCGACGATTAATTGGTCAAAGATACTATAACCGAACTTGTCTGAGCCGAAAATAAAAGGCTCTGTAGGTGGATATGGAGGCGCAGCAATTAATGCTCCATTTTGATCGTATAATAGCTTTACTTGATCCACATGATCATTTGTAATCATTGAATAGGAAAAGCTATAACTGATAACAAAAATAAAGAAAGAGGCCCCTACAAGTATTTTCCAATTTTTCAAATAGAGCCGAACAGAATCCCACCGTCTTTTCCTTTGACTGTTTTCAAAAACTTTGTTGTTATTCACTAAGGCGGACGCTTTCCGCGGGCACGGCCTCAGCCGCTTCGTAGCTCGTTGTTCGAACTCGCTCCTGCAGGGTCTTCGGCTCGTGCTTCTCCCGCAGGAGTCGCCGCCTTGCTTTAACAACAAAAAATTTTCCTTCAAAAAGCAATCTTTGAGAAAACAGCTTTTCCTTTTAATCATCTTGATGAAATGGCGGAACTGTTGACGAAATGTAACGTGTAGATTGTCTATCCCGTTTATAACGACAGCCTTTACGCCAGACTTTTTCCTACGACATACACCTTGAATAGGATTGGATTCATACTGATCTTTTTCGACAATAAAATCTAAAATTGAAAATAATAAATAAAAAGGGGTAAAAATGAGAAATAGCGCTGTAAAAATAGTTATTGGCGTAAAGCTTTCCACTAAGTAAAAGGTTAACCCTTGAACATTAAAAATACGTTCAATAATAAACTGACTAGATAACATCCCCCAAATAATCAGTTTTAAACGATGGGAAAAATCCGGAAAAATATTCCGTAAAATATGTTTCACCAAAACAACGATTTTACGAATCCCTTTCCCTTTCACAAAAAGAACATATTGCTTTAATGACTCTTCTTCTATTAAATGTGTTAAAATTTTACACATGGAAATCGCTGGTAAAATTGACAATGTAACAATTGGGGCGAAATAAATCGGTTCTTGGTAAGCCGCAACCGCAAAAAAAGAAATGCCCGTCTTTTTAAAAATATAGATAGAAAACATCTGTAATAAAGTAGCTAGTATTAAGTCCGGGATGGATTCTAGGAAATCTAACATAGACTTGATAGCTGGAATCGACTTGTTTAGAAATTGAATCAAGACCGCCAATAAAAGCGCGAGGAGCAACCCGAAAGAAAATGCACCGAATAAGATCTTTAATGAATAGAGGAATGGCTCATACAACACGTCAACTATCGGAGACGAATTTGGTGAAAACATTGTTTCATAACTCCATGTTTCCGAGTTTCTTAAAGATAGAAGAAAGGTAGTTAATTGTTTGTAATAGGATGAGGAATCACCCAATGTTAACGATTCGATGTATTGAGGAAAAACACTTATACATATGATCCCGATAATTCCAACAAAATAAAATAATGCTATTTTTAATATTCGCATACGTACCCCTCGTCCATAAAATTAGTGATTATCTTACTATTTCTCTATTTTTCTCTGCTTTTCCTTCTCCAATTCCATAAAAAAGGTTCTTTGTCAAATGTTGGGGTTAAGCTACCGCGCTTTCGCTTGGTGACCTTTTATTGTAGGTATGAAATAAAATTCATACCTACAATAAAAGGGGGATTATTTCTAGC